>NZ_DKJS01000051.1:0-93663 GCF_002455205.1 Lysinibacillus sp. UBA6686
TTTAAATATTTTCTTCCTTCAAAAGTAAGGTAAAAGCACATTACTCACATTTTATGCATAAAACTACTTTATAACTTTACATAAAGTTACTTATTGCTGACGCTTCTTTCGAATAGGAAATGTTACCAAAGCTCAATTTTGCGCAAAATAGTGGGTTAAGACTTCAATTTATCACTATACTTTTATGTGAAATACCAGAAGAAAATACGATGTGCAGTGGTTGGTTGGAGTATAGACTGAATGACTTCTCGGGGATTCAACGTCACAGATAAGATCTGGAGCTTCACAGCGCGAGTGAAGCGGCTCATCGGATGTCCCCAGAAAAGCACTCAGTCGGAACGGAGATCAACCCCTCGTTTTGAAAAAGGGCTATACTTTTTAATTTGTCACCTTAATTTCATTGACATAATAGTATTTCAACAACATGAGAAAACCCGAAGTACCTATACTTCGGGTTTTCTATAATATTACTGATAAGCTTTTAAAAGTGCCTGTGTACCATATTCACCATAGCCCTCTTCAATAAGCTTCTCATACATTTCATAAGCAAGTGCTAAACCTGGTAACGATATCCCCATTTTTTTAGATTCATCTAAAGCAATTTTCATGTCCTTGACAAAATGTTTAATATAAAAACCAGGTGCGTAATCATCATTAATCATACGAGGTGCTAAATTACTTAAAGACCAGGATCCAGCAGCACCAGAAGCAATCGATTGTAATACTGTTGGTAAATCAAGTCCAGCTTTTAAACCATAAGCTAATGATTCACATACACCAATCATCCCAGAAGCAATAACAATCTGATTACACATTTTAGCATGCTGTCCTGCACCTGCTTCACCTTGATAAACAATATTCTCACCAAAATGTTTCATGACTGCTAATACTTTATCAAATGTAGCCTTGCTGCCGCCAACCATAATGGATAGTGTACCATTTTGAGCACCAATATCCCCCCCAGAAACAGGTGCATCTAACGCTTCTACCCCAATCATTTGAGCATGAGTAAAAATTTTCTTCGCTAATGTCGGCTCTGAAGTAGTCATATCAATCAAGATATTGCCTGTTTCAGCAGATTGAAATAATCCATTGTCTCCAAAATATACTTCCTCTACATCTGAAGGGTATCCAACCATTGTGAAAGCTAAATCCTTATTTTTAAATGCCTCTGCTGGAGAGCTAGCCCAAGTTGCACCTAATGCTACAAGTGCTTCAGCTTTTTCTTTAGTTCTAGTATAAACCGTTACTTCATGACCATTGTGTAATAAATGCTTAACAATACTAGCACCCATAACGCCTGTACCAATAAATGCAATACGTTCTTTTCCCATATGTAGCGACTCCTTCTTATTCCATGCTAGCCATCCATTGAAAATGAATGATTAACACTAATTGTTATCTTTTCAGTGTAGTGGAATAAGTGCAATAATTCAAACTCTTCTTAATGTCTATTTATACGATTAAACAAAAAAGAGAGCAAGTGATGGGGTATCACTGCTCTAAAGGGGGAAATGAGAATGTTGCTGTGTTCAATATAAGTATTCCCCGTTAAATGTTTTTTAAACATCTTTTTTAAAGTTTATACTCTGAATACTGGAACATTCTTTTATTCTTCTTGATCTTCTTCTTCCTCAAATGCTGTCTGTCTATAATAAGTGTTCATTAACTGATCTAATCTGCGACTCAGTTGAATGGTTTTTGCGTTTTGTAACCCGTTTTCTACACCTGAGCGAATCATCATCTCACGAGTTTGTTCCATTTGTTTCAAGAGTAGATTGACCATTCATACAACCCTCCACATACAAATAATCATACCATTATTATACATTTATATTTCATTTCTTACAGCATTAACTTCCGACAATGTTCGACAAATTAACTTCTAGGAATTTCCTGATAAGTGTAAATCACTAGCCCATTTTGTTTGGCCTCTCCACGAAAATGTTTGAATAAAGGGTGTTTTACCAGTACTTCTCGGAATTCATAAAATTGTTCCTTATCAATTTCTATACTGTTAATTTCCCCATTTTGTAATTGTTTAAGCATATTTTCGTATTTATCCATTTATTCTATTCCTTTCTTCTAAATCATTTTGTGTAATAAATTATGAATTATTCAAAAAAAGCTTTACGTTTCCCTTTTTTTAATGCAAACTGTATATTATTAGTCGATGAAGGAGCTGACTGTCTGTGAAAATAGCTGAAGTTGGAAATATTATCGAGTTTAAAAATGGTCTGCAAGGTATTGTTGAAAAGGTAAATGAAAATTCGGTAATTGTAGATTTAACATACATGGAGAATTTCGATTCTCTAGAGATTGAAGAGAAAACAGTTGTTAACCATAAACGATACAAAATTTTATATACTAATGAAGCTTAATAGTCTGAATAGTCCCTATTTGTCTTTATAGATGATATGGGACTTTTTTTTTGATAAAATTAAAGCATGGAGGTCGAATTATGCTTACAAATTCGAAACAAACAATATTATTTCTCCTTTCTTTATTATTCGTTTATGGCATGCTGGCTTTTACCTTTGCTAATCAAGCAGTATTTTGGTACTTGTATGCATTTATTTTGCTTGTATGTATTGCAATCTCCATTTTAGCCGGTAAAATCGAAGATCAATTACCTACATGGCAATTCCTACTCTTTGGTATTGGATACGGTACAATCACATATGGTATCATTCGCTTGGGTTATTGGCTTGCACCATACATCAATGATTCGTTAGTACAATCTGTTCAAAATTTTTTAACAAACTATGGACCACAAAATATTTGGCACTATATTTTACTTGTATTCATTATAGCTATTGGTGAAGAACTATTTTGGCGCGGATATGTTCAACAACAGTTAAAACGCTTTATGCGTCCTGCTGTAGCAGTTATTGTAACAGCTATTTTATGTGCCATCTCCATTGCCCTAAGCGGTTTTATACTTGGTATGGTTGCCGCACTCATAGCAAGCCTCATTTGGGGCTTTTTATATGAATGGCGTAAAAGTATGCCACTTGTTATTGTAGCCCATGTAGTTTTTGTACTATTATTATTTTTAGTGTTACCTTTAACATCATAACATTAAAAATTGGAAACATTTTATCTTTACCAACGTTTAATTTAGAAAAGGAGGGCATTTCATGCAAAAAAAATTATTCTCATTACTTGCATTATTACTAACAGCCGTTTTATTTGTAGGATGTAATACTACTGACAAATCAGAGAGTTCAGGTGCTCAAAATAATGAGCCATCAAATACTTCCAATGAACAAAAACCATCTAAGGATAACACTGCAGGTGAAGCGCAAGAAACGCCTACATCAAATGATTCAAACACAGATACTTCTACTAGTCCACAAAAAGAGGTTAAATACGTCCAAAAAGGTGTAGATAAAACTGAAAAGGCAAGTGAATCTAAAAGCGTTGAACAAGGCTATAAAATGCAACAGCTACCTGGATTCACACTTACTCAAGAAGAACCAGGTAAAGATATGTTAGTCTCAAATGAAAATGATGAAGTATTTATGCGTATTGAAACTGTAGATGCTTCTCAGGCAAACTTTAATGATGTTAAAACTTCTTTGCAGGATCATATGAATGCTGTCGGGGAAACAGTGGCATTAACATCTGAGGAACTTTCAGCATTTAAGAATGTAACAAATATCGAAGGCTATGTGGTTGATTTCGATACAGAAAAAGTAGTTGGGGTTGTTTTTGAAAAAGATGGCTTAATTACAAAACTAATAATCCATGATAATGATGAATTAGACTTAACAGATGCAATGCTTAATATGGCGGCAACAATTTCAAAACAATAAATATGAAAATAAGACTGTAGACGAACTAAAAAGTTTGCCTACAGTCTCTTTGTTCATAAAAACACCCCAAAGCAATAAAGAACTAAAAAATTCACTTTTTGTCTTTTTAAAATTAAAAAAATCGATTTGCATGACAATTTTTACGGCAAATCGACTTTTTCAGTGCCCTTAACAATCGGGTACTTCTTAATAAGATAAATCTTTAATGGACAGCCCTAATTTTTTCAACAAATTGATGGCTTGATCTTTTTCCTCCACAGATAACACACTCACTAGCTCATGCAAATGACGCTCATGCTTTGGAAATAACTCACTCATAAACGCCTCACCCTTCTCAGTAATTTCTGCATAGGTAACTCGGCGATCTGCTGGACAAGAGACACGTAATAAATATCCTCTTTTTTCGAGCTTGTCAATGACATACGTAATAGACCCACTGGCTAGCAAAATTTTATTGCCAATTTGCTGTAAAGGTTGTCTTCCTTTATGATAAAGAAGCTCTAATACGGCAAATTCAGTAGGATTTAATCCATTCTCTTGAAAGAATGAATGAGTTGTCTCGTTAATCGCTTTATGTGCACGTGATAATACAATATATAATTTTAAAGATTGCTTTAAATCTTCTGACGTCATATCCTTTTCCTCTCAATTCGCTCTTTATACATGCCATTATAGCGATTTTAGAAAAGCATTGTCAAAAGCAATATCTAAATTCGTGCATTTTAAAGCATTTATGCAATCATTTATACTCTCCTTATGTTACTAAATAAGCGGAGTCCTTCGACGATACATCCACTGCATCCATTTGATTAAATGTGTAAATGGGGAATTGCAGGTGGAAGCATGTCCCCTTCTGTAACTCACTATTCACACCAATTAACCCTTCATGCTCTTCTATCACTTTTTTCACGAAAGCAAGGCCTAGTCCTGTCCCTGTTGATTTAGTCGTGTAAAAAGGCTGGAATAAGTTTTGAAGGGTACTGCTATCCATACCATTGCCTTCATCTTTAATCATTAGTTCAACCATCGTGCAGTCAATGACATTCATTTCTATCGTGATTGTTCCACCATTATTCATGGACTCCATCGCATTTTTGATGAGATTCATGAAAACTTGCTTTAAGCGATTTTCATTACCGCCAATATAAGCTGCTTGATTAGCAGAAGAAATATATTGAATCATAATATTTTTCATCAAAGCATCTGGAAGCATAAATTCAATCACTTGCTTCACAATATTGTCCAAATCTAATAATTCCACCTTCATACTTGTTGGCTTGGACAATACTAAAAGCTCGGATAAAATTTGTTCCATCCGTTGGAGCTCACTGTCAATAACAGATAAATACATTCGCGATTCTTCATCAGCATTCAGCTTTAATAATTCCGTAAAGCCCTTGAGTGAAGTCAATGGATTCCGAATTTCATGGGCAATGCTAGCTGCCATTTGACCAACCACATTTAAAGCCTGCTGATGCTCCACTTTATGTTGAAGTTGTTTCTTTTCTGTTTCATCATTAATAACTGTGATAATAATATTGTTGTATTCATCAAAAACACTAGAAATTTCATAATAGCATGTTCTACTAACTTGCGTTTCATCAACAACATGAATACTTGCATGTTTCTCACCCATTAACTTTGAAAGATAGGATGTAATTTGTCCCTTTTTCATTGTAAATGAGTCAAAAATATGCTGATGTGCTTTATGAAGAAGCTGCGTTTTTTCTAATTTTAAATACATTTCTGCATACTTATTGAGCCCAAGAATTATCCCGCTAGCATCACTTACTATGACAGCATATGGTAAGTGGTCGTATGCATTGAAAGACTGTGACCTTTCCTGCTCCTGACTAACATATAACCTATGGGCAACATCATTATTTAATGTTGATATTTGGGCAACGATTTCCCCTGTATTTGGATCATAAAAACATTTGAAGGACATCATCTCAAATTCGTTACCTGCAATACGAATATTAAAGATTTCTTCAGATCTCAGGTCGTTTTGTAGTTGTTTGACAAACTTCGCCCATTTTAGATTGGATGGCTCGTCCATTGCTAAATAGCCAATATACGTTAAATTCAGGTTAAAAAGTTTTATAGCAGCTTCATTAACGTTTAAAATTTTTCCTGCTTTATTCAGAATAAGTGTTGGTGACGAAGTACTTTTCATAAGATTTCCAAAACATTGATTAATATCATTTTGCTTCAACTTTCTCACCGAACCTTTCAAAAGAGTAAAAAACCTCTAAATTGAATTTTGAGCCTTTACTATACTTTATGACTGTACGATTCTATTATTACAAAATTTAGTAAATTTAAGTATTTAAAATTATTTCACGAACCGTTCACAAAATAAATAGGTAAAAAGGATTATATTGTATGATAGCTACTTGACTGTTACAATTAGATGTTGAAAGGAAGATTATTGAATGAATACTATTTTAACTACTTTAAACGCAAAGTATATTCACACAAATTTAGCATTGCGTTATTTAAAAGGAGCTGCTTTACCAGAATTCAATCCAATTATTGCAGAATACACAATTAAAGATCCCTCTTTTAATATTGTATCAGATTTATTTCAAAAAAAACCTGATATTGTAGGATTTAGTTGCTACATCTGGAATATTGAAGAAACTATTCATGTTATTAAAATGTTAAAAACTGTCTGCCCTGATGTTAAAATTTTGCTGGGAGGACCTGAAGTTTCTTATGATGTCCACTATTGGTTACGTAGGGTTGAAGAAATTGATTTTATTATCATGGGTGAGGGCGAGACATCTTTTAAACAATTACTTCGCTATTTACATGGAGATATTTCATTAGAGGATGTACCAGGGATATGTTATTTAGAGGATGGTAAAGTAAGAATTCACGCTCAGCCTCCAAAGATAGACTTACGAGAATTGCCTAGTCCATTTCGTTTTGAAGAGGATATTCCACACCTCAGCAAACGAATACAGTATATTGAAACAAGTAGAGGATGTCCGTTTAGCTGTCAATTTTGTTTATCTTCTATTGAAGTAGGGGTTCGTTACTTTAACCGTGAAAAAATAAAAGAAGACATTCGTTTTTTAATGAATAATGGTGCACGTACAATTAAATTTGTTGACCGTACTTTTAATATTAGTCGTAGCTATGCTATGGAAATGTTTCAATTTTTAATCGATGAGCATAAGCCAGGTGTTGTCTTTCAATTTGAGATTACCGCAGATATTATGCGTCCAGAGGTCATCCAATTTTTAAATGATAACGCCCCAAAAGGTTTATTCCGTTTTGAAATAGGCGTACAATCCACAAACGATTTAACAAATACACTCGTCAAACGCCGTCAAAATTTTGAAAAGCTAAAGCGCACAGTGACCATGGTAAAAGATGGTAGGAAAATTGATCAGCATTTAGATTTAATTGCTGGTCTGCCTGAAGAGGATTATGGTAGCTTCAGACAAACTTTTAATGATGTTTTTGCAATGAGACCTGAGGAATTACAGCTTGGGTTCCTAAAGCTTCTGCGCGGGACAGGGCTTCGCCTTGAAGCTGAAAAATTCGGCTATACTTATGTGGATTTAGCACCCTATGAGATTTTCTCTAATAATGTCTTAAACTTCGATGATATTGTCCGTATTAAACATGCAGAGGATGTACTTGAGAAGTATTGGAATGATCATCGTATGGATCATACAGTTGAATATCTAGTAACGGAAGTTTTTGAAACACCTTTTGATTTCTTCCAAAATTTCGGAACTTATTGGGAATCAAAGGGATGGTCCCGAATTGGCCATCAACTTGAGGATTTATTCCGTCGTTTATTAATGTTTTTAGAAACAATAGAAGGTGTGAATATAGATATTGTTAAAAGCTTAATGCAACTTGATTATCTGATGGTACAGCAATTCCAGCCTCGTAAACTATGGTGGAAGGAACGTCCTACTGAAGAACAGCAAAAAGCAATTTACAATGCCTTGCGTGAAAACCCTTCAATAGCGGGAGAAGCATTCGCTAATTTCAATTTATCAGAAAAAGAATTATTTAAACATACACTTGTAGTACCACACCACTTGGATTACCAAAATTTCACAAAGGGCAAAATTGTACAAAAAAACGGCTATCTATTCACATATTTCCGTCATGGACAAGCCCCGTACTTTGCGTCCATCCATTCTATATAATTAAAAACGCTAATCCTATAAAATCAACATTAGGATTGGCGTTTTTCTATTCTTAAAGAATTCTTAAATTTCCCAAACCTATTTAACTCTTCAAAAGTTAACCATAATGAACAGACAAACAGGAAGTTCACTTCTGTTACTTTCCCTTAGTAAGGGTAGCACAAATAACCCAAAAATTCTTAGTGCTAAATTCTTAGCTGAAGAACATAATCATCTTGTAATTAATACCCATTTCAATAATAATACACTCGGGATAAATAATTTTAAATTTTTTGACATTTTAATGAAAATTGTTTTTTAGCGATTTTTCTATTGCCTTTACCAAGTTAAAAAAGAAACCCGAATACACGTTAAATATACTTTTTAACGTACACTCAGGTTATGACAAAACCCTGTTACCCAATAATTACACGTTCCTTTGGATAATGATAGCTTGATTTTTTACCTCTTCCTCCACCACCAAGAGTATAAAGGAAGGAAATTAAGCCGACACGACCAACAAACATCAAAATAATAATGATAATTTTGCCGACTATTGATAAATCAGAAGTAATTCCTAATGACATGCCACATGTACCGAATGCTGAGGTAATTTCAAAAATGATTTGTATCAGTGAAGCATGCGGCTCAGTAATAAGTAAAATAATAGTCGCAACCAAGACCATAAAGAAAGCTAACAAAATAACAACAAACGAGCGAAAGACATCAATTAAATGAATTTCACGTCCAAATACTTGAATATCCTCTCTTCCTCTTGCAAAGGTAATAAGGAATAGGATAGCCATGGCGAATGTTGTTGTACGTATCCCACCACCAACTGAGCTAGGTGAAGAACCGATAAACATTAGGAAACTCATAAAAATATCTGTTGCTTCACTAAATGTTGTTACATCATATGTTGTAAGCCCTGCTGAGCGTGTCGAAACCGAATGAAACATAGCAGAAAACAGCGCCTCATGCCAAGCCATTCCCTTAAAAGAATGAAATGATTCAAGCAGAAAAATTACGACAGCACCAACTACAAATAAAATTGCATACGTGGAGGTAGTAATTTTTGTAAATAAACTGAATCGGAAATTTGCATGACGATTCATTAAAAAAGTTTTTACTTCTATAAGTACCGGGAAGCCTATTGCGCCAAGGACAATTAAGACCATCGTAATCAATTGAACAAAATAATCGTTATGAAACGGTAGCAAGCTCATTCCTGTAATATCGAAACCACCATTAGTAGTGGCGGAAATAGAAGCAAAGACACCATGTAGAAAAGCTTCCTCTAACGTATCGAAATAATTCGTAAAGTGTAATGTTAGTATAAATGCACCTACAACCTCAATACCGATTAAGATTTTTAATATTTCCCGAATTAATTGAACTACGCCAGATAAATTATATTGGTTATGGTCTATCATAATTAATTGTCGCTCACGCATGCCTATTTTTTTCCCAACCAATAACCAAACAAAGGTACCGAGTGACATAATGCCAATGGCTCCAAGCTGCAGAATAACAAGCACCATTACGAGTCCAAAGGTTGTATACGTCTCTGAAATATTAAATGTGGTTAAACCCGTTACACTTACTGCGCTTACTGCTGTAAACAAGCTATCTAATAACGAAACTTTCACACCTTCTTGATGAACGCCCGGAAGTCGTAGTAACAGGAAGGAAATGGCTATGGCTATAAAATAATAAGATACTAGTACCTGAAACGGCGTTACAAGCCTATTCGATGATTTTTTCCAAGGCACTTTCTTAACTCCTTCCATACTCTAAACTCGATAGATATTAGTATAGAAAAAATACGTCAAAAAAGAAAGAGGAATAGATATGACTATTCCTCAAAAAGTTAATGTGTATGTTGTTTATTCCTTACACCTACTAAGTAACCAACTAGTGCAATTGCTACTAGTACAACCCAAAAAGTTACCTCCCACGCTGTAGAATGAGGGAACTCTACTGGTAAAATGCCTACTTTTTCGTGTGACAATGTTAACACAACAAGCTTGACACCTACCCAACCAACAATTAAAAATGCAGCCGTTTCAAGTGAAGGATAGTCATTTAATACTTTTACAAACCATTGTGCAGCAAATCGCATCATGATTACACCAATAAATCCTCCAAGTAGCATCACTGCAAATTGACCGCCATTGATACCACCAATATCAAAATGCCCTAGTTCTGGTAGTGTGACCGCTATAGCTACTGCTGCAAGCATAGAATCGATAGCAAATGCAATATCCGCAGCCTCCACCTTAAGCACCGTCATCCAGAAACCACTGCCTCTTTTTGTTACTTTCTCATTCGTTTCGTCTGTTGAATCCTCTTTATGGCGTAAATCATATATATTTTTCCCTGACATGAATAATAAATATGCTGCTCCTAGTGCTTGAATCTGCCAATAATTCACTAGCACTGTAATAATAAAAAGCGCTGAAAATCGGAAAATTAATGCGCCAAATAATCCATAAAATAAAGCCTTTTTTTGTTGATCACGCGGTAAATGTCTCACCATTACAGCCATTACAACTGCATTATCTGCTGCTAATAATCCTTCTAAAACAATCAGTACAATAAGTACCCACCCATACTGTAATAAAATTGCCTCCATGTAAGTGCCTCCTCTACCTCTGTATACCCAAATTAGTCATTACTATACAGGTACAAAAGAAAAGACCTCTGCCCTATGAAAAGGCAAAGGTCTCGCTAAGTAAATCAATTACGCCTTGGCGTAATTGGCAGATGTCACGGATTTTCATTTCATCTCACCACCTTTAGAGGTGGCGTCTTCTGTATCTGCCGCAATGCTTACGCGCATAAAACTTTCGATACAAAAAACATTTGCTGAATGAAGATAAATCCCTTCTATCAGAAAATTTCAACTCCAAGCTAGAAAGCATAGAGTTATTTACTATCACACCCGATGGTAAATACCATGTCTTGACGAATGTGAAACCAGCTACAACGCTCGTATCTGTTAGCTACTCCCCTTTGACAAAATGTCGAAGGTGTTCTTCTGTAAAAAATATTATAGCACTAACATGAAAGCGTGGCAAAATGATCTATCTACTAATTCATCTTCATAGCAAAAAAGATAAAAGACTAATTCTATTTTATCTGAATTTGATAGTTTTTTTCTTCTTTATGCGCTAAATAGAAATCAATCATGATAGGCATCGTATCTATAAAATCAGGACATGTAATCCCACCCTTTGTCAAAATTGCTACTGCTTCCGTTGTATCAAAGTGAGCATTCCACGTTAAATAGTCTAACGTTTCCTGCTCTACCCCAAGTTTTTTTCGAATAAATGGCACTCGCAAAGATACTTTTGCTAGAATCAATGGTAATTGTCCCTTAGGAGATTGACTCGTTAATAATTTCACCATTGTCTGGTATACTTCTTGAACAGGATGTGGATTCGGATCTGTTAAATGCAAGGTTTTCCCTTCAGCACATTTTTCATCAACAAGATACGTTGAAGCATTAATAATATAATCTACTGGAACTACATTAATTGTTGATGTAGATTGACCGATATACGGAATAAAAGGCAACCATTTTAATTTATCTACCATATTTAAAAAGAAGTAAGGTCCATCAAATTTGATTGTTTCTCCTGTTTCGGAATGACCACGCACAATACCAGGTCGAATAATCGTTAATGGAATTTCTGATTTTAAATCTTCTACACGATGTTCAGCTTCATATTTTGTTTCCTCATAATAGTTTTTAAATGCAGGAGGACGAACGAGTTCATTTTCTTTTAAAACACCTTCACGTGTACCTGCCACATAGGCTGTACTAAAGTACATATAACGTCTTAAATTTGGAAGACTTCGAACAAAATCATTGACCATTGTTGTACCATGCACATTTACCTTCCAGGCTATATCACGTGGGACTGCTAAATCATATATGGCTGCTAGGTGCCAAAGCACTTCTATTTGAGGTACTACTTCCTGTACTGTTTGATTTTCTAGTCCAAGATTCGGTAATGTAATATCTCCCTCTACTATACGAATCAAACCATTTGGAAACTCCGCAATAATAGAATCTTTTTCAATATTAGCCTTCACTAATTCTCCTGCTAAAACGATAACTACAACTTCCTGTGCCTGATTTTTTCGAAATATCTCCCTTATCAATTGACTTGAAATGAATCCTGGAAAACCTGTAAAAAAATGAACTCCCATCTCTCAATTCCCCCTGAGCCTACCGTATCTTCCGAGTTTCTTTATCCATTAAGCTATAAACAGTCGGTACAATATATAATGTCAGCAAAGTCGATGTGACAAGGCCGCCAATAACTGCAATACCCATAGGCTGATTCATCTCTGTTCCTTCACCAAAGCCTAGTGCAAGTGGCAGCAAACCTAAAATGGTCGTGAGCGCCGTCATTAAAATTGGGCGAAGTCTATCCTGAGTAGCAAGTAAGATCGCATCATAGGTCCCCATTCCTTTAGACTTTTGCTGATTAATATAATCTACAAGCACAATTCCATTATTAACGACAATCCCTACAAGGACTAATATACCGATAACAGAGGTCACTCCAATAAGCGTATTCGTCATAAACATTGCTATGGCAACACCAATAATCATTAACGGTACCGTAAACATGATTACAAATGGATGCTTAAATGATTCGAATTGTGCTGCCATTACGATATATACGAGCACTACAGCTAGTGCAACGGCTAAAAGCATATCATTGATAGCACTATCATAAAGTTCACGATCTCCACTAAAGACTACCTGGGTTTCAGAAGGTAACTTAGCCTTTTGTAATGCTTGGTCAACTTTAGCCGAAATACCGCCTAAAGATTCCTTCGTTTCATACTCCACAAAAAATGCTACAGCAGCCGCTTGATCAGAGCGTCTAATCGATACGGGTCCTTCTTGAACAGCAACAGTAGCTATATCCTCAAGCTTTACAAATAAGCCTGCCGGAGAACGTAACTGCATAGATTTTAAAGATTCAATGCTATTATTAAAGACATGTCCAAAGCCTGTATAAACCGGTAGTACCGCACCATCCTCTGCAATGATTTGTGTTGTAAGTTGACCCTTAGTCATTTGATTGACCAGTTGTGCTATTTGTGCAGGAACAAATCCGTAATCTTTTGCCCTTTCTCGGTTCACCTCGACTTGAATTTCTTTTACAGTGTTATCTAAATCTGTGGAAACATTTGTGACAGCACTTACCTTCAAAAGCTCCTGTTGCACTTTATTGACTGCACTATGAAGTCGTTGTTCATCAGAATCGGTTAATCTAAATGTCAATGTATTTGGGGATGAGCCAGTTGATGTGGAGACATTAAAGGTGATTTCTGCCTGTTCACCAAGCTCAGTATGTAAATCTTGCTCAAGCTCCTCAACAAATTCAAAAATTGAACGTTTTCTATCTGCTAAAGGAACTAGCTTTACATAAAGCTCTGCCTGATTGGCACTTGTTTGTCCGCGAGCCTGTGATTGCTGTGTACCACCAACTAAGCTGACATAAACATCCACATCCTTCTCCTGTTTTAGCCGATCTTCAATTTTCGCAACTATTTTCTCCGTTTCTGATACAGCAACACCCTTTTCTAGATTTACACTAATTGAAGTAAATCCTTCATCGGTCGATGGTAAAAACTCTGTACCGATTCGCATAAGACCAAACAGTGCGATGCCAAAGCAGACGATTGTTGAGATAAGGACAAGCATGCGATGTCGCAATACCCAAACAATGGAAGCTCTATAGTTTTTATATAAGATTGACTCATTACGTTTCTCATAAATGCTAACAGCTTTTATTTTTAAAAGACGGCTAGCAAGCATTGGAACAACCGTTAATGCAACCACTAAAGATGCAATTAAACTAAAGGAAATGGTTAAGGCAAATTCTGTGAAGATCTGTCCTATTAATCCCTCAATAAACATGACAGGAATAAATACCGCAATTGTAGTAAGGGTGGACGCGGTGATAGCAAGTGCTACCTCTTTCGTTCCTTCTTTAGCTGCTACTATAGGGCTCTTGCCAATTCCTAGATGACGCTCAATATTTTCAATCACAACGATGGCATTATCTACAAGCATCCCAATCCCAAGCGCTAATGCTCCCAATGTCATAATATTGAGGGAGAAATTCGCAAAATACATTAAAACAAATGTGACAATTACTGAGTATGGAATAGCAATACCTATAATAATAGGACTTTTCACGCTACGTAAAAAAACAAAAAGCACGAACATTGCGAATAAGCCACCTAATAGTAACGAGGACCCAATATTGCTAATCGCTAAATCTACATAGTTTCCTTGATCTGTTAGTACATCAGCAACAATGCCTTGATACTGCTTCTTTGCTAATAATTCATTTAACGCATCTTGAAAGGCCTTTGATACCTCTGCTGTATTCGCACCTGACTCCTGTAAAACAGACATTAATACAGCTGGATGGTTATTTGCTCGCGTTGTCGTCATGGATCTTTGCTCTACACGTTCAACAGTCGCTACCTCCCCAACTGTCAAGGCTTTACCATCTAATGGATTTACTGAAACAATTAAATCAGCAATGTCTTTAGGTGTACTTAATGTGCTCAGGATACGTGTAGTTAGCATTTTTCCATCGTTAGTTAACACGGGCTCCCCTGGAAGAGACACATTGTTGGATTGAATGATTTGGATTATATCCGCTTGCGTTAAGCCTTTTTCAACTAGCTTTGATTCATCTAAAGTTAGTTGAACTTCTTCTACAAGCTTACCAGAAACATTTACACTTGCGACTCCTGCTGTTCGACGAAGCTCTTTTTCTAAGTCCTCCGCCAATAATCGTACGTCTACATCATCATTTTCTGCACGAAGCGAAAGCTGTATAATCGGAAATTGGGATGGGTCAAACTTTAAAAAGCTAGGCTTCTCAGCATCACTCGGTAAGGGGGTCATATCAATTCGCTGTAAAATATCAAGCTGTACATCTTCTATATTGGTTGACCAATTAAACTCAAGTACAATTAAATTGGATCCTTCTTGCGAGGTAGACTGTAGTTTTTTTATACCTGGTAGGGTTGCGAGCGTTGTTTCTAAAGGCTTGGTTATCTTTTCATTGACTTCTACTGGACTCGCACCAGGATAAGAAGTAACAACGACACCTATAGGTGGATGTAGCTCAGGTATTAGCGTAATTGGTATTTTTAATAATGAAACCCCACCTAAAATAATGACAAATAGCATCGTAACAATTGTAAAAACAGGTCTTTTAATTGAAAAATCACTAATGTTCATTTTTTACAAACTCCTTCTCTATCTTCCTTCCTATGATAACCGAAAAGGAGAATATTTTATAAATTAGAAAAATCTAAATCCATTTTTGCCGATTCTTAGTAAAGGCTAGAAGTTACAAAGGATGGTTAATTTTCGCTTAAAAACATGTCGCTCGACTTTTAGTGATACACTACATTTCCTAATACTGTATATATTCTACACATTGCTCTAATTTTCCTTGTAAAAAAACACGAATCGCAAAATTGTCGATTCGTGTTAGTTATTTATAAGAGACTATATAGTTTAATGTTTTCGTTTTTATCAGCAAACCAACGCATAGCAAACTCATTTTCAAAGAGGAAAACAAAATTATCAAAGCGATCTTTTACAAGCATAGAACGCCCTGAAGACATAGATTCCTTTACATCCTCTTCATTTTCAATCCATCGTGCTATTTTTGAACCAATTGGCTCCATCTTCACTTCAACATTGTATTCGTTTTTCATGCGATGTTCAAAAACCTCAAATTGCAACTGACCAACAGCCCCTAAAATGACTTCTTCGGTATGCAATGTTTTATAGTATTGAATAGCGCCTTCTTGAACTAATTGCAAAATCCCTTTATGGAATTGCTTTGATTTCATGACGTTTTTCGCTGTTACACGCACAAATAACTCAGGAGTAAATTGTGGTAACTTTTCAAATTGGAATGTTTTCTTTCCACCTACAACAGTGTCCCCAATTTGATATGTTCCAGTATCGTATAAACCGATAATATCGCCAGCTACAGCTTCATCTACTGTTTCACGATCATCTGCAAGGAATTGTGTAGATTGTGTCACCTTGAACGATTTACCTGTACGAGATAGTGTCATATTCATACCTCGTTCAAATTTTCCAGATACAATACGAACAAAAGCAATACGATCGCGATGGGCAGGATTCATATTAGCTTGAATCTTAAAAATAAAGCCTGAAAATTCCTCATATTCAACAGGATCAATAAACTGTTCATCTTCAGTAATTCTAGGCTGAGGTGTTGGTGCAAATTGTAAATAGGTTTCAAGGAATGTTTGAACACCAAAGTTCGTTAATGCAGAGCCAAAGAAAACTGGCGTTAATTCACCACGACGAATCTTTTCCTCAGAATAAGCATTCCCCGCTTCGTCAAGCAGCATAATATCATCCATTGCTTGCGAATAATAAGAAGTCACCTTCATAGGATGCTCAACTGCAAGTTCTCCATTTTCATCAATAGGTAAAAAACGTTCTTCTTCATCAGTACGGAATTGCTCGATACGTTTATTATAACGATCATAAATACCCAGAAACTCTTTACCCATACCAATTGGCCAGTTCATTGGGTAAGCGTGAATGCCCAGTACCTCCTCAAGCTCTTCAATTAGCTCGAGTGGCTCTTTCCCTTGACGGTCCAGTTTATTGATAAAAGTAAAAATCGGAATACCACGCATTTTACAAACTTTAAAAAGCTTTAAAGTTTGTGCTTCAATCCCTTTGGCAGCATCGACAACCATAACAGCACTGTCTACAGCCATTAAGGTACGATACGTATCCTCTGAGAAATCTTGGTGACCTGGAGTATCTAAAATATTGACACGAGAGCCATTATAATCAAATTGCATCACGGAGGAAGTTACAGAAATCCCACGCTGCTTTTCAATTTCCATCCAGTCAGATGTTGCAAACTTACCTGTTTTTTTCCCTTTTACTGTACCAGCATCACGAATCGCACCACCGAATAGTAAAAGCTTTTCTGTTATCGTCGTTTTCCCAGCATCAGGGTGACTGATAATGGCGAATGTCCGACGCGATACTATATCTTTTTCTAAATTTGAATTCATCTCGTCATTCTCCTTTTTTCATACTTACTAATAATAAAAGAAGACTTGCCTTTCGTACAAGCTTTTTACATGAATTCCCGAAAAAGAAAACCCCTTAGTGACTACTAAAAGGGTTCCTTTAACATTCATCAGTATGCCTAAAATATTGAAATTGGTAGATTATCGTTTTGATAATCTCAAACAAACACCAATAATGGGGTATCCATTATACGAATTTTAATCGACCCGCTTCAATAGCAATCTCTGCATCGCTATGTGGATATTTTGTATTCTCAATAATCTGGTAATCCTCATGACCTTTACCAGCAAAAATAATCATATCTCCTGGTTCAGCAATTTCAATTGCATGACGGACAGCCTCTGCACGATCTCCAATACAAGCATAATTTTCATGAAGCATCCCTTTGGCAAGGTCACCTGTTATGCTATTGTAGTCTTCGTAGCGTGGATCATCTGTCGTCAAAATCACATAATCCGCTGCTGATGCCTTTTCCGCCATTGCCGGGCGCTTCGATTTATCACGGTTACCACCTGTACCTACAAGGAAAATAAGCTTCCCTTTTTTATACGGCTGTGCTGCTGCAATCGCCTTTTCAATTGCATCTGGAGTATGTGCATAGTCTACAAAAATTTGCACTGGTAAATCTGAGCAAACTTTCTCCATACGTCCTTTTACTGGCGGCAATTGCTCGATCTGCTCAATAATCGTTTCCATAGAGTAACCTCGACCATAAAAAGCAACCATTGCAGCAAGTACATTGTAAATATTAAATTCACCTAATAAATTCATTTTTACACGGAATATCCCTTCCGGCATTTCGACATCAAAGGAAGTCATGTAATCATGATACTCGCAATTAATAGCTCGGAAATCAGCTGTTTCATTTATGAGTCCATATGTCCACACTGGGAAGGGTGTCATTGCAGCATAGCGCTCTGACCATTCATCATCAGCATTTAACACCACAAATTTATTTTTTTCTAAATCTTGTCCAAGTTGAGAGAATAGTAAACCTTTTGCATGGCCATATTCCTCCATCGTACCATGGAAATCAAGATGATCATGTGTAAGATTTGTAAAAATAGCTACATCATAATCAACGCCAGCCAAACGCCCTAATGCTAAACCATGGGAAGAAACCTCCATTGTCATAAGACGACAGCCTTCCATTTTGGCTCGGAAAATCATTTGCTGTGTCGATAAAGCATCACTTGTCGTATTAGCAGATTCATATAAAATACCATTTAAATTAAAGCCAATTGTTCCAGTTAGTGCAGACTTTTCGCCCATACCGTGCATAATATTCTGAATAATCCCTGTAACTGATGTTTTGCCATTTGTTCCTGTTACTCCAATCATCGTTATATCCTTTGAGGGATAATCAAAGAATTTAGCAGCAAGTAAGCCAACAGCTCTATCAGTATCTTTCACAATGACCTGTGCTATTGCTTCTCCTAATGGTAATTCACGTTCAGTCACTATTATTGTCGCGCCACCCTCAACTGCTTTTTGTGCATAGTCATGACCATCCACTGTGTAGCCCTTTATACAAACAAACATGCTATTCGGTTGTACACTTCGAGAATCCACCACAATATCACAGACCTGGTCTGGCAACACTCCAATTATTTTTTTCAAAGGTAATGCACTTAACAATTCCTCTGCATACATTTCATAGTCCTCCAATCAATCTCAACACTCATTTTATCATCCTTTGTTTTTTCGACAAAAAATGACAAGATGAATTCCCCCACATTCTATTGAATTTATTTTACTACTTATTTCTCGATAAATAAAATGTCTCATGAGTCGTTTTCTAAATGAAAACGCTATCATTTTAATATAAAGTTAATAATCCGTCGAAATTGGCCTTTCTTATTAAGAATCGCCAATTATCGACAACAATAATTCAAATCAACAAGAAAAATATGGTCATTGGAGGATTGAGCAAATAAAGCAGAGAGGTGTCTAGATTTTATAGTCTGACACCTCCATCTGCTATTTCATAATTGTTCGGACAATCTTAACTTTTTGTTTATAAGGAGGGAAGAGCACGTTCGTTTCCAGTTTTGAAGATTTTTTTAGAATAGATTTCGCATGTGTAAAATTTTCAAAGCTAGCCTTGCCATGATAAGCCTTTACTCCTGACGGCCCAACACCACCAAATGGGAGATGTAAATTTCCAACATGTGTAATTGTATCATTAATGCAACCGCCACCAAATGGCAGTTCCTCTAAGAAATACTGGATAGCCTTGTCATGCTCCGAGAAAAAATAGGCGGCTAAAGGCTTTGGTAATTGGCGAATTTGATGAATGACCAGTGGTAAATCATCATACATCATGACAGGTAGGATGGGACCAAATAGTTCATCCTGCATGGAGGGATTTGACCACTTCACGTATTCGATAATGGTAGGCTCAATATATAGATCATCACGATCTGTTCTTCCCCCAAATGTTATAGCATCTCGTTCCTCCTTTAAAATTTTCTGAAGGCGGTCAAATTGTCTTAAACTTACGATACGACCGTAATCGGGACTTTTCAATGCATTTTTCCCATAAAAAGAACGAATGGTATCCTTTAATACTTTCACAAATTGATCATAGATATCTTTATGGACTAGCAGATAATCTGGCGCCACACATGTTTGTCCAGTATTTGTAAATTTCCCCCAAACAATTCTTTTAGCCGCCACTTCTAAATTAGCTGTTTGATCGACAATCGCAGGGCTTTTTCCCCCAAGCTCTAAGGCAATTGGTGTTAATCTTTCCGCTGCTGCCTTGGCAACCACTTTACCTACTGCCACACTACCTGTAAAAAAAATATAATCAAATGAGGCATGAATTAAGGCAGTTACTTCCTCTTTTTCCCCCTCCACAACACGAACATAAAAGGGATGGAATGTTTCTTCAATTATTTTCTTTACAATTGCCGCCGTATGCACAGATGTTTCTGATGGTTTTATTATTGCTGTATTCCCTCCAACAATAGCTCCTACTAATGGCTCCATAACAAGCTGGAATGGATAATTAAATGGACCAATAATTAGGGTTACTCCATAAGGTTCTCGCACAATAAAGCTTTTTCCCATCTGATATTGGATGGGTGTTTTTACAGCTTCTGGCTCCATCCATTCTTCCACATGCTTCACCATATATGAAATACTATCTAACACAATACCAATTTCCGTTGCATATGCCTCAAATTCACTTTTTCGCAAATCTAAATATAGCGCATTTAAAATTTCTTTTTCGTATTTTAAAATCGATTTCTTTAGTTTAATTAATTGTTCTTTTCGAAATTTAGCACTTTTCGTTGCTCTTGAAAAATAAAATTGACGTTGCTCTGTAATCATATTTTCCACATCTTGTGTCGTAAAATTCACCTTAACGCACCCCTTTTTTTAAAATGGTATACATAGTTTTTTCATTTCGAAACAAACTATCATTGTCTATACGATACAACATTGAAGACAAAAATTCCTCTTTCTAAAAAGGTGGTGTTAATGATTTGATGTGTGAGGATGTTTTACTTTTTTGATTTTTGGAAATATACAACTACATATTTGAAAATTGAAACGGGGGCGTAGATGAATGACAACAACAGGAACATGGTGGGAGTCAATTTTTTCAGGACCATTAGCACACGGTATTTGTGAAGAAAAAATATTGCTATTGCAAGATGAGGCTTTCTTATATCTCTCTACAACACCGACAGAGAAAGATGATGAGTCTGAAGTAAATTAAAAATGGCGCATTATAGGATTTATTTCCTATAATGCGCTATTTTTCGTACTTCATACATTTTCTTTAATTAACTATCACTAATTGCTGAATTTGCTTTAACTCTATATCTAGTCGCTGAATGGCTTCTTCTTCAATTGCAAAGCCTCCATTTTCAAGTCGAATAATTTGTTGATCCAAAATATATACAGAATGTGCGATAGTTGTCGCCCCTAAAACTGATAAAATGGGTTTTAATGCATATTCTAATGCAAGTAAATGACCAATAGAGCCGCCCACAGCAATCGGCAAGATAAGCTTTCCACGCAATGCCTTTTGTGGTAACAAATCAATATACGTTTTTAAAATACCTGTATATGAAGCTTTATATATCGGTGTCAAAACTACAATGATGTCCGCCTCTTCTATTTGCTTATTTTCAGAAATAATAGCCTTACTTGTAAAATTGGCTGTTATCAAATCCTCTGCAGGTAATTCGTATATAAAATTATTATGGACAGCTATCCCCTGTGCTTTAAAATAGTTCTCTACTTTATCATGAATTGCCGTTAAACGAGAACTTTTTGAATTACTTCCATTAATAATCACTGCTTTTGTCATCCTGACCACTCCCCTTAATAATAATCTCCTAACATGTTGACTAAACTTTTCCTCTATATCGAATGGAAAATGACTCAAAAATAATAAAAAAGCCTCTATATTTACAAAATGAAAATTCACTTTGTATTAGAAGCCTCTAGATGTCTAGTCAACTTAAATTAAAATACCTAGTAATCCTATAAATTTAATTTATCACAAAAACCTACAAAGTCAATAGGCTTTTTTAGCAAAAAAATCTACATTCATTATTTTTAATGAATGTAGATTTTATAAGTTATTGATGGATAGCTTTATCAAAAATACCTTTTGCTGCATCACCAATATGCTCAGATACGGTTGGATGCGGGAAAATCATTTTTGCAAGCGTATGTGCAGTACCACCAGCATTTTTCGTTGCCAAAATTGAGTTTAGTATTTCTGTTGCCCCATCAGCGACTACACATGCACCTAAAATATGTCCTTCTTTTTTTGTAGCAATTAGCTTCACAAAGCCCTCTGTATTTCCCTCCATTAGTGCCTTAGAATTGGAGTGAACAGGTATTTTTATAACCGTACATGGCACCTTCACTTGATTTTCTAATAAACCAAATGTCGCGATTTCAGGATGTGTATAAACACAACGAGGAATAGCATCTTGGTCCATTAATAACGGTTTATTCCCTAAAATATGGTCGATTACATGAATACCCTCTGCACTAGCTGAATGAGCTAGCTGATAGCCACCAACTAAATCACCTATTGCGTAAATATGTGGCTGACTTGTTTCTAGGTGCTCATTAACAGCAATTAAACGACCATCAAATGCTAGTTCCAATTGCTGAGCTATTTCTGTATTTGGACGTCGACCTGTCGCAAATAAAAGATTTTCATATGTATAAATTCCTTTAGATGTATGAATTTCATTGTTTTTAAAATGGTTAAATTGGAAATTCGTGACAAGCTCAATACCAAGCTTTTTCATTTTTTGTCGAATTAAAGGTCTTGCGTCTGGCTCTTCTGTCTGTAAAATATCCTCACTATGATTCAGCATTGTTACCTTTGTTCCAAGTGGGGCTAAGCTAAATGCCATTTCTACTGCAATAACACCTCCACCAATAATAGTTAACTGTTTTGGTAGCTCATCAATACTAAAAAAAGTATCTGTTGTATAGTAATTAGCTGACTCTAGACCTTTGAATGGTGGTACAAATGGTTTGCTTCCTGTCGCTAAAATAATATCCGTCGCAGTAAAGATTGCGTTTCCGACAGTTACGGTCATATCCTTAGCAACTGAAGCTTCACCGCGATAAAATGTAATATGATTGCTTAAAATATAACCCTCAATATTTGCTAAAAGTTCTTCAATCAAGGAGTCCTTTCGCTGCATTAACCGTGGAAAATTCACATTTACCTCAGATGTTTCAATTCCCCAGTCATTACCACGTTTTATTTCCTGCACAAGCTTACTATGCTCCAGCAAAATTTTTGAAGGGATACATCCAACATTGTAACAGGCCCCTCCTACTTTATGACGTTCCACTAAAGCAACTTTCTTGCCACTTTTAGCTGCATAAATAGCTGCCACATAGCCACCAGGACCTGCGCCAATAATTGCAATATCAAATTTTTCCATAAATTTCACCTCATGTACCACCATATCACTTACAAAATTTGAATGCAACGGCATTTCATTCGCAGTTGGAACTGTAAGGATAGACGAATTTTTACTGGCGATCAAAGAGTGAGGAATAGGAAAAGTAGTAGTAAAAAAAGTCCCTCATCTCCTGGCTTGAACATGAGAGACCTATTAGGAAATAATCGAAAAAAGAAACATGCAAATATGGTTTACTCGACTTTTCGTTCATGAATTGAATAAATCTGTTCTTGTAGATTAGTCTCGATAGGTTAATAAATATTGCGCTGCCAAAAACGTTGCTGGGCAATGGCATCTACATATTTTTTAGCAAAATCTTTATTACCTGTTGCCAGCACAATCCCTGGTCCTACATTTGCATTAGACATATTAAAAAATGTAGTTCCCGTTGTAGCAATACCAATTGGCTTATAATGTCTATATGATTCGTTCATGTAGTTAACAATATGTGTATTGAACCTTGCCTGATTATTTGCCTTTACACCTACAACGTACAATGAATCAAATAATACTGCATCGGTTGTAATAAATGTTTCACTTGCGGTTAATTGTACACCATTACTACTAGTCACTACCCCTAGCCTATCTGAAATAATACTATATCGCACGCCTTGTCTCGTTAAATACTTCAGCACTTCTCCCACCTCATTAGCATCAAAACCATCACCAATTAGTACTCCAACCTTTAGTGTTTGAGGTACTTTTATCGTATTTGCTTGGCTCAGTGCTGGGGAAGATGCTGAAACATTGATTTGTTCACCGGTTGGTCGATTGACACCAACATTATCCGCTATTGTCGTTGCCATCGCTTTATCCACTCGAACAAACATATCGACGACCTGCTGACGTACAGATTTACTTTTTACTTTTCCTACTTCAAAGCTAAAGGCTTCTATAATATGCTGCTTTTCAGGAGGCGACATACTATTCCAGAATAACCTTGCCTGTGAAAAGTGATCATTAAAGGATTTACTTCTCGCTCGCGTAATACGTCCTTCCACCTTTTCCTCATAGTGGACATAGCCACCCTCCTTTGCAGTAGATGTTGAGGGAGTATTATTTGCCAAAGAGTTTTTATGATAACTGACCCTTCCTAAATTGATGGTTTGTCGACTAAAGCCATTACGTTGATTGTTGTGAATTGGGCAAACTGGTCGATTAATCGGTATTTCTACAAAGTTAGGTCCACCTAGGCGAATAAGCTGTGTATCTAAATAAGAAAATAGACGCCCCTGTAAAAGTGGATCATTGGTAAAGTCTATACCTGGTACTACATTTCCTGGATGGAAGGCGACCTGTTCTGTTTCAGCAAAAACATTATCCACATTACGATTCAAGGTCATTTTGCCAATTTTTTTCACAGGCACTATTTCTTCAGGCCAAAGCTTAGTTGCATCTAAAATATCAAAATCAAATTTAAATTCATCCTCTGGCTCAAGCATCTGCACACCTAGCTCAAATTCAGGGTAATCACCAATTTCAATTGCCTCCCATAAATCACGTCGTTGAAAATCTGAATCCTTCCCACCGATAATTTGTGCCTCATCCCAAACCAATGAATGAACACCTAGCACAGGCTTCCAATGAAACTTCACAAATCTTGATTTCCCTTTTTCATTGACGAAACGGAATGTATGAACACCGAAGCCCTCCATCATACGAAAGCTTCTAGGTATTGTTCGATCTGACATATGCCACATAATCATATGTGCGATTTCTTGATTATTCGCTACAAAATCCCAGAATGTATCGTGGGCGGAGGCAGCTTGTGGCATTTCATTATGCGGCTCTGGTTTTACTGCGTGAATTAAATCTGGAAACTTAATGGCATCCTGAATAAAAAAGACAGGTATATTATTTCCAACTAAATCATAATTGCCCTCATCTGTGTAAAACTTTGTGGCAAACCCACGCACATCGCGAGCTGTATCCATCGAGCCTAGACTTCCAACGACCGTGGAGAACCTAACAAACACAGGCGTTTTCTTGCTAGTATCCTGTAAAAAGTTAGCTCTCGTATATTCTTTCATCGACTCGTACAATTCAAATTCACCGTGAGCAGCATAGCCTCTCGCATGAACAACACGCTCAGGGATACGTTCATGATCAAAATGGGTTATTTTTTCTCTAAGATGAAAATCCTCCATTATTGTTGGGCCACGTACCCCAGCTTTCAACGAATCCTCATCATTCGAAACTTTAAGTCCCTGATTTGTTGTCATCTTTGTTCCTTTATTATCGACACGAAATTGCTCTAGCTGCTGATCCTTTGCATTCTCCTCCAAATCTTTGCGTTGATTCGACTTAGATTTATCCACACAATCCCCTTTCATTTCCATACTCATAATTCTCAATATACACTATATGTCTGGCTGGAATAAACATGCTTTCAATTGCATTCCACAAAGAATGACAAAGCACGGGCCTTTCTTATCAAATGCAAGAAAACCTTGATTGGCCATATGCCTCTCAAGGTTTCCCATTGTTAGTCTGCGATCTTTAAAACTTTTGTCATTTTCTCAAGCTGTCTGACTGTTGGTGTTAAATTAGCGAAGAAATAGGCCTCTCGAAGCTTGCGTGAAGGTGTACTACCCACGATATAACCAGCAGATCCATTATGCAGCATATTTGCTTGTACTGCCGCCAATGTGGTATAGACTGTCTGTAAGCGAAGCTGACAAATTTCATATAAATCCATTCCACCTGCTAGCACGTTTGATTGTAAAATTTCTTGTAATTGCTGAAGCTCTTTTGCAAGTTCATCCGCCTGAACCTGTAAATATTCATTACAGCCATTCTGCTTTGCTTTCACTTTTTCAATTCCTTCAATGCATGCCTCCATCACACCAAAGCCTAGTGGTATTTGATACAAGACAAATGTTGGTCGAATCGTATCAACAAATAAACTTGCATCATGTGCTATTACATATTCATCAGCTACAAAGACTTGATCAAATTTACAGCTATAAGTGGCACTACCATTTACCCCTAAGAAATGAACTTTTTCTTTCAGGGTGATTGCTGAATTATTTGTATTGACGAATAGCATTACTTCTTTTCCTTCATAACAGGCAATGGCTCCAAACCAATGATTATCAGCCAAGTTGGAAACGGCAGGTAACACACCGTTTAAAACATAGCCACCATCAACACGTTCAGCTGATAAATGAAGCTTTTCTAGACCTGCATAAAACTTCATAGGATTCGATAAACCTGTGGCTCCAAGCAGCTCTCCACCTTCAAGTAAAGGTAATACTGCTGCACGTAATTCAAAATTGCTCGTTTTACGAATATATGTTAATGCAGCAAGGTGGCACCATAGGCAGAATGCAGTTGTCATACAGACCTTTGCCGTTTCTTGTACAATTGTTAGCTCATCTAGAAGTGTACTTTGTTCATCCTTATGTGTTGATTGGAAAAAACCTGCTTTTCCAAGGGCAAATAAATATTCCTCTGCATAATAAGCTTCCTCATCAATCTTTTTTACCAACGGTTTTAATTTTTCATCGATTAAAGCCTGTAAAACTACCGCCTCTTCTGCCATGACTTCCACTCCTATCCTTCACTTATTCTGCTATTTTCTTACTTTTACTTATCTGCTAATTCTGTTAACGATGTAATTGGTGTTTGTACAGCCTCCCGAGCTCGTTTTACTGCCGCTTCATCTGGTGCATCATAGAAGCATAAGCATTTCGACATATCCTCACAAACATAAGTACGTGAAAAATGTACTTCTGGTACTTCTTCGTAGTGAACTGAATTTTTCTTTTTTCGTGCTAAGTATTGATCCATTGTAATCTCCGCAGGAATTTCCCACTCCACTAAGTAATTCACTACTTCTTGATTTTTCTTTACATCTTCAAGCTCTTTACCGACAAGACGTACTTCCTTCACTAAATCAGCTTGTACATGCTGAGCTGTTAATGCCGCAGTTGCTTGTGCTTCTTCATTAGCTTCTACAATGAAGTAAGCGCGGCTGAAATCTTTAGCTACCTGCACCTCAATCACTGTTACATCTTGTGAGTGACTAATGCGCTCCACTAATGCTGAAAATTGTTCTTTGTTTGTAATTTCATTTACTGTTGATTCTACCAAATATAAACTCATAGTAAATACCTCCGAATAGTTAGTTTTTTCGTTATGTGAGTTATTTTATTATACTTACTTAATAAAAACAACTGAATTTACTAAAAATTATATTTTGTGCTACACTACTGCATGGAGGGAAATTGAATGAAAACACGTTATGACTTACCATGCAATATTGCACAAACTTTAAATATTATCGGTGATCGCTGGACTTTACTCATTTTGCACGAGCTTCTAATTGGGCAATCAAATTTTAATGATATTAAATTAAATTTGCCAGGGCTTTCAGCGAATCTCTTATCTGCACGCTTAAAATCATTGGAGGAGGCTGGATTAGTAGCATCAACCCTTTACTCAGCACATCCACCTCGCTATGCCTATTCACTAACAAATGCAGGTAAGGCATTGGAGCCAATATTTAACGCCATGATTTTATGGGGTAGTGAACATTTAGACCAGTGTTACAAGGAAATTGTTGATGCGAAGACAGGAGAACGTGTAGAGATTGGCTATTATGCAAAAAATACGGGTGAACGTATTGATACCATTCAAATACGACCCATTGCAAAATAGCTAATTGAATCACTTTTAGCCCCTACATAGCCATGAATTCTGCCATACCTCGGCAGAATTCTAGCAGCTATCCTATGCTCCCTGTCCTCCCCAGATTTTTGTCACCCAATTTTCAAAATAGCGGATGGCTTTGTCTAAAAGTAAGCCTAGTAGACCAATCACAATAATAGCTGCCATGACTAAATCCAAACTAAGTGAATTTCGTGCATCCACTATTAAAAATCCAAGACCAGATTGTGCACCTACCATTTCACCCGCCACAAGAAATATCCATGCACTACCTAAAGCCATGTGCAAGCCATTTGCAATCATTGGAAAGGCAGCTGGAAAAACTATTTTTTTTAATAAATGGAACTGAGACATTTCAAAATTTGCTGCAACTCGTAGATAAACATTATCCACTTTTTTCACTGCTGACACGGTAGATAGTAGTACAGGAAAAAACGCAGCAATAAAAATAATTACAATAGCTGGCATATTCCCAATGCCAAACCACAAGACAATAAATGGTGACCATGCAATTGGTGAAACAGGGCGTAGTACTTGCACAATTGGATCTAAAATAGACCAAACCTTCGTCCACCTACCTAGGAAAAGTCCCAAAATAACTGCTACTAGCACTGCTAAAAAATAACCACTAAAAAATCGAAATAGACTAATTTGTATATGCTCAAAAATAGTGCCATCCTTGATGATTTCATATAAAGCTGTCAAAACATCTAATGGCGGAGGAAATAAAGCGGCATCATGTCCCCCAATTACTGTAACTAGTTGCCAGATACAAAGTAGTAGTATTAATCCAAGTAAAATAGGTCCTATTTTTTTCATTCAACTATCACCCTACTTTTCTTCAATTAATGAAGAATCTACAAATTCATCATATGTCGGTGGATTTTCAGATAAGCCCATTTCTATTAGTGAATCTCTTAAAATCTTATAGGCATCTTTTTCAATTTTTAAATTATTATAAGAGATCCAATTCAACGATAAATCTAACACTTCTTTATCTACTTTTATATACTTCGCCACTACCTCATGAGCATGGTCATCATTGGCATTCATCAGTTCACCTGCAGCCGCATAATCCTTTACAAATTGGTTAGCAATATCTTTGTGTTTCTCAATAAATGCATTTCGTAATACTAATCCACAGTCAATAGAGTTTGGCCAGATATCTTCAGACTGGAATAATACCTTTCCTTTTTCAAGTGATACAGAAATCGCACCAAATGGCTCTGCAACCACATATCCTGCAATTCGTCCTTCCGCTAAAGCAGCTGGCATTTCCGCTGGAGGAAGCTCCACAACATCCACATCCTGATAATTTATCCCCGCGTCCTGAAGCATTCGATACAATAAAATATTATGTGTGGAGTACTTATTTGGGATAGCAAAGCTTTTCCCCTTTAAATCTTCAACCTTTTGTACATTTGGTGCTACTACAACTACATTACCGTCGCGATGACCTAGTGCCACAGCCTTTAAATCGATTCCTTGTTCTTTTGCCTTCATTGCAAGCTGAATTAGCACGGATGCTCCATCTATTTTTCCTGTATTTAATGCATCCATTAGCTCTGGCCAAGACCCAAATTTCACCAATTCAATAGCATAGCCCTCGTATTCTTTGTCTGTTTGCATATATAATGGTGCCGCATGAGTAATAGGCAGGTAGCCAATTTTAATGATTTTTTTATCATCTACAGTGTTTGAACTGCTATTCTCTTCACTTTTTCCACAAGCTGATAAAATCAGTAATAAAGTCAATATCAAAAACAACGATAAATATTTCTTCATCAATTTTCCTCCGTATTAAATGTTGTATTCAATCGTGTCCTGCGTTTGTGTAAAATGGAATTCATTAAAAATAACTTCTCGGAAATGTTGGAATTCCGAATCTGCCCGATCTCTAGGCTTGGTACTTCGTATATGTAATTCACGGTGTATACGCCCAGGGTTGGGACTCATGATAAATATTCGATCTGCCAAATAAATTGCTTCATCAATATCATGTGTTACCAATAAAATCGTTGTTCGCTCCTCCTTTTGAATGGCAAGAAGCTCATCCTGCAAATAATAACGAGTAAATGTGTCAAGCGCTGCAAATGGTTCATCCATCAAAATCACTTCAGGGTGTATCGCCAGTGCACGAGCAATTGCTACACGCTGCTGCATTCCTCCTGATAATTCACTCGGTAATGCCGAAAGACGATCTTCTAAACCTACAAGCTTGAGATAGTGTTGGGCACGCTGCTGACGCTCTATCTTGGACAATTCCTCCCCTTCTAAAGCCAATTCCACATTTTTTTGGACAGATCGCCAAGGAAGTAACCCATAATTTTGCATCAGCATAATGCAACGTTTACTTGCCTTAGTTACGATATGATTATCTAGCAAGACTTGTCCTGTTGTTGGTTGTTCAAAGCCTCCAACTAAATTTAAAAGTGTACTTTTACCACAACCACTTTTACCTAAAATGGCGATTATTTCACCCTTTTGAATATCCAATGAAATTTGATTAAGTACTTCTTGTTCGATAAATTTTTTACTTACCTGCTGGATGGAAATTAACGGTGCTGTCATTTGAATCTTGTCACCTCGTTTTATTCTTATAATTTTACTAGGTTTAATATGTTTTAAGTTATTTTATTATACTTAGTCCAAAATTACAACCTAATTTTATGAAAAAAAAATTGTATTCAGATAATTTACTACTTGAGAACAATAAAAAGCAGATTTTGAAGAAAATCTGCCTTTCTACTTTAAAATATGTATTTTATCATTTCATGTATATTGCAATATGGATTGTCACGACTTTGTGTTTCCCGAAATGCCATCATATCTGTGCAATTTTTTATCGCAATCTCATGACGCAATGCGATGGGTGCAATAACTGACTCGTCCGCCTTATGACGAAAATAGCGAGAGACACCTAGGTGCTGCTCCATTTTGTCATTTAATACAGCACGAGGATACTTTTCTGAAATATCGACCTCCTCAAAATGCAAGAGTAGCCATAGTTCAAATGCTTCATTTGTATAAGCGATGTGAATGTTTTTCTCCTCACAAAAGGCATTAACTTCCTCTAATTGCCTTTCCGTTAAATCATCCTTATCAAATACAATCCACACCTCATCAAAATATTGATAGCTAGAATCTCGATAGGCATGCTGAGCTAGCTTAATTGCTGAACGCTTAACATTTTTTATTTTGACACTTACCATCTTAGAGCGCTTTAAAATACGCATTTGCTCAAAATAAATGCGCTCTGTTTCACCTTCACAATAAATTAAAATGGTTTTACGCAGTGTTCGATTTCCTTGTTGACGTACTCTCACTGCTCAGATACCTCCACTTCACCTAAATATTGATCTGATAAATATTCATTAATAACTGGTGTCGCACCAAACTCCCCTTTTAAATAACGCTTTGCATAGGAAATATCTCCACGCTTCTTCTGCAAATCCGCAAAATCAAATAAGGAGTATAGTTCTGACTCATTTTTAAAGCTTTTATTGACAAACCAAATTTGATCAGAACGGAGTGGCTGGTCTAGTAAATCAATTTCATGGCTAGTGACAACAAATTGATTGCAGACATTTCTCTTGCTGTTCATGATAGCCATTAAAAATTCGCAAATGGATACATGAAAGGCTGTATCAAATTCATCGATAAAAATAGTCTTTCCTTTATTGTATGCATCGACCATAACACACGCTAAATGTAGCATTCGAACAGTTCCCTTAGAATCCATCGTCCAATTAATTGTCTCTGTTCCAATTGGCGCACCTGCTTCATCAAACGATAAATAGTGCAAATCAATATCAACCTCTTGGATAACTTCGGGTGAGTCAAATTCATAGCCTATAGTATTTTTCTCTCTACGTTCAACCCGTCTAGCTGTTACATCCTGAATAGAAAAATCAGCAATTTTTAGTAACTTAATTACCTCTCTCTTAAATGGCTCCTCTTCAAGTTTACGAATAAGAGGGTGACTTGATAACCGATTTGCCTCATCTAAGAACAGAATTTTATGTAAAAACCAATCAAATATTTTTGTCGCATCCGGATCATTAAATACATTTAAGACAGACAAAAAAGCGGTATTATTCCTAGTATATTTTGTCAATTCAAGAGCAGTGACTTGAGCCGTTTCATATGAATATTCTGTCCCATCCCACTGTCTACTAAAGAGCTGCTCCTTCGTGGACTTCGTTGTCTTCGTGAGACTCTCATAAAGCACCTGTGTAGCATTATACTGTACCTCATAATCATATAGAATCCCATCTAATAATAATGAAATCATAAATTCAGTTGGCTGCTCTTGCTGTCCCCCAAGCTTAAATGGTTGGTAGGGCAAGCGAAGTTGTTTAACATTATTAAGGTTTTCAAAATTAAACAATAATGTACGCAACACTTTAATAGCTGTAAACAAATTTGATTTTCCACTGCCATTTGGTCCGAAAATAAAGGCACTTTTTACAAGTCGAAAGGCGTCCAGCTGAATAGTATGTGAGTCCTTTAATTTTCGAATGCGGCTTCCCGCTACCATTGAAAATAGTGTTTCATCTTTATAACTTAAACAATTTTTCACTCTAAAATCTACAAGCATGTGTAAGCCCCCGTTCAATTCCACAACATTCCTTTAAAAGATTATTATACTATAGACGTGAAAAAAGACATATTACTCAGAATAATACTCATTAATTGCAGAATCGATTTCGCCTTGGCGTAATTGCGTTTGGAGGCTGTATCTTCATTCAGTAGGTGTTTGGACCCCCACTGAAAAGGAACCACATCCGCATTTATTTCGCCAACTTCAGAGACTATAAAACGCTATAAGTTTAAAGTTTCTCGTTTTTCGTGGAACAAACAATACATTAACCATTTTTATTAATTGGAAGACGATGATTTCCGCTACAGGCTAATCGCTGTCCTACGAGCGAACGAGCCGCTTCCTCCGCATTATTGTTGCTGTCGCATCGCCTTCGCACAAAATACATTCGCTCCGTACTGGGTCTCCCAATTATTTTAATTTGATGGCGATAGAATACTAGAGTTGAAAAGTTTTATTTTTATTAATATCAATACAAAAGAAAGTAGTGAAAAAATAATGCCGCTCCAAATAAGTTGATGAATTCCTAATTGAGATATAAACCAACCGCCAAAAGATGTTCCTAAAGTTATTCCAAGATTTGAAAATGAAACAAATAGGCTATTACCAAATTCAGGGGCTTCTTTAGCTTCACTTATTAACCATGCCTGACTAATGATTAAACCGCCAGAATGTACGATTCCCCAAATGAATACCATAAAAATCATTGGAACAAAATAAGAACCTAAATAATAAACGAATAAGTAAACGAATAAATATAGTACTGGAAAAAATATTACAGTTTTCAACATGTTTATTTGTAAAAGAAATCCAAATAAAGAATTACCTAAAATCATAATTACACCAAATATTAGCAACATAATACTAATCAAGGAGCCATTCATATGAGTGACTTTTGCAAGATATTCAGCAAAATAACTGTATACCGAAAACATAGCTGCAAAAATAAATACAACAGCTCCTATATTTAACCATAATTCTGTTTTTCGTAATATACCGACTTGCTTGCCAAAAGACATTTTTTCTTTAACAGGCATAGAGGGTAGCAAAATTAATATTCCTATAAAAGCTACAGCATTTACAATCGCTCCAAACAAGAAAGCAATTTCTAATGAAAACTGTTCTGTAAGATAAGAAGTTAATGGTACACCTAAAGCAAAGCCAACCGTAATTCCCATGAAAACTTTGGTAACTGCTCGACTGCTTTTTTCTGGAGGAACAAGATTAGCTGCAGTTACAAGAGCTATTGAAAAGAATAGAGGGTGAAGTGCCGCAGGTATAATACGGAAAATAAGCATAATTTCAAAATGTGTCGTATAAGCATAATAAATATTAGTAATAACAAATATAAATATTGTTGTTAATAAAAGTAGCTTACGATTAATCCCAGACACAAGTAATATTAAAAATGGCCCAGAGATAGCAACAACTAGAGCAAATATACTTACTAACAAACCTGCTTGTGCGGTTGAAACCTCAAATTTTTGAGCTATTTGTGGTAATACTCCGACAATACTCATTTCTGTTGTAATAATTCCAAATACACCTATTGCTAGTATAAAAATAAGTAAAGAATTTATTTTTCGCATTTATAAAAATCTCCAATCTTAAATTGATTTAATAAAAATTAGTTGAATATTGTTACAAAAATTAATAGATGTAAAACCATAATTTTATATACATCTACACATCTATATATATAGATGTGTAGAGCGAAAAAAAAGAAATCCTCCTTTCTATTTATAATTCTTTTTGAACGTACTCTCGAAATTCTTGTATGATTTTCTCATTCCTACGATAATAAGTCCACTTTCCAATACGTTCGGATTGTAATAATCCAGCTTGTTGCATAGTTAATAGATAATTAGAGATAACCGATTGAGCCAGTCCTGCTTTTAATTGAATATCTCTTACACATACTCCAACTTGAAAACTAATCCCTTGTTGCAAATAAAGTTTTTCATCAAAAAATTCCTCTGGATTCTTTAACCATAATAATATTTGCCGTCTTGTATCGTTTGATAATGCTTTATAGATTTGTGAAGGTTCCATAAAATTCATTATATCTATTTTTATAGATTTGTAAACGGAGCTTTAAAAATTAATATTATTCGTCTATTCAGAAATTTTATAGTCTTATACCTTTGATTTATTACTGTGTTAGTATTACTTAACGCTCTCTATCCTGTAACCATTAGTCGAACAGATAAACAAAGCGCTTTAAGAAATTTCAAATAAAGTTTCAGTTATGTAAATAAAACCTCAACGCCAAGGTTCCTAGCTTCCTTGGCGTTGAATGAATAAAAATAACTCTTCTATTAAATTCCCACTATTTTTTCATTTTGTAATACCTGCAATGTACACTCTATGCCTTCCGCAAAAGAAGTTTTTGGTCTCCACCCTATTGCCTTCGCCAACTTTTCATTATTTAAAAATGAATGCTCGATATCACCTTCTCTTGCAGGAGCATATTGTATTTCTAATGGATGGTTTAAATGCTGTAGTAATAAAATTACTTGATGAATTGACCATGCTTCATTCGTTGATACATTATAAATTCCTTGTAATTTCGCTTGAACACCAGCATAAATTGCATCTGCAATATCATCCACATAAATGAAATCACGTGTCTGTTCCCCATCTCCATAAATCGTAAAGGGTTTTCCTTCCATACTGCTTTTTAGCATACTAGGAATAACAGCCACTTCTCCCTGCATATATTGCCTTGGACCAAATACATTCGCAAATCTGTAAATTAAAGTTGGCAAGCCATAATCCTTTTGCCATTTTTCGCAATATGTTTCCCCAATGCTTTTATTTAGCCCATACATAGAAATGGGTTCACTCATATCTGTTTCTTCTAGTGGCGGATAATGACTATCTCCATAAACAGCCGCTGACGAAGCAAAAACAAAATGCTTTACCTTATATTTTGACGATAAGAAAAGCATCTGACTAAGCCCGATAATGTTCGTCAATATATCCTTCACTGGTTCTTGCATTGATTTTTGAACACTCGTTTGCGCTGCACAATGCACAACAACATCAAATGCAATTTCCTTAAAGAAATGCTCACACACCTCATCTTCTACATTCAAAAGATAGGATTTATGTTCAAATTCGACATTGCGTAAATGACCAGTGCTTAAATTATCAATGATATATATATTTGCACCTTCATCATGAAATCGCCTCGCCACAGCACTACCGATAAAACCATAGCCACCCGTCACTAACACATTCATCCCATCGCCCCCAAAAACAATATGGTGTTTTATATGCAATTATTGCTAAAAATATGCAAGCAACTTATTTATGGATTATTTTATTTATAGATTTGGGGAACATTGAATCAAAAAAAACTGTGTCCAAGTATACTACTCAGACACAGTTTATAAAATTATGCGGGATTAACTTCTAATTCAACTGTCACTTTAATATCTTTACCAACTAGCACACCACCTGTTTCCAATGCAGCATTCCAAGTAAGACCAAATTCCTCACGATTAATTGTTGTTTCAGCTTCAAAACCATAGACTTCTTGGCCCCATGGATTTGTCCCTTTTCCATTAAATTCAGTTTCGAAAGTTACCGGTTTTGTTACATCTTTAATTGTTAAATCACCAGTAAGTGCGTATTGATCAGCTGATTTTTTAGTAATATTTGTTGATTTAAATGTAATTGTTGGATATGTTTCTGTATCAAAGAAATCTGCCGCTTTTAAGTGATTGTCACGATCTTCACTTCGTGTATTAATACTTGTTGCATCAATTGTGAAGCTAATGTTTGCTGTTGTTAAATCTGAAAGATCTGCTGCTTCAATATCTGCTGTATAGCTATCAAATACACCTTTTACTTTTGATACCATCATGTGCTTTACTTGAAAATTAATTGCTGAATGTCCTAAATCGATATTCCATTTTGCCATTTTAAATTTCCTCCAATTAAATTGTTATTTATCTCGATTTCGAGATATAAGTTAAAATATGAAGCAACTACATTAATTATGTTACCCAAGAAATTATGGAATAAACATATGTAGTTACCTAATTTGTACATCCTATATCACAAAGTTACTAAAAGTAATCAATTACTTTATGTAACCTACTATATATTAATAAATAATTTACGTCAAGTAATTATTTTAACTTTTTCTAATACAACATGAATGGTAAAGTTTTTATTAATTGCGTAATGGAAGTTTCCTACGCTGGGTGAATTTCAGTAGCTCAAGTGGTTTTGTTTGGGACCTGAGCGGGTTTCTATGGGACCCGAGCTGTTTCGGGCCCGACCTGAGCGACTTTTTCTGGGACCCGAGCGGTTTTTGGCTCGACCTGAGCGGCTTTCTCTGGGACCTGAGCGATTTCGGGCTCGGCCTGAGCGGCTTTCTCTTGGACCCGAGCGATTTCGGGCTCGACCTGAGCGGCTTTCTCTGGGACCTGAGCAGTTTTTGGCTCGACCTGAGCGGCTTTCTCTGGGACCCGAGCTGTTCTTGGCTCGACCTGAGCGGCTTTCTCTGGGACCCGAGCGATTTCGGGCTCGACCTGAGCGGGTTTCTATGGGACCCGAGCTGTTCTTGGCTCGACCTGAGCGACTTTTTCTGGGACCCGAGCGATTTCGGGCTTGACCTGAGCGGGTTTCACTGGGATCTGAGCGATTTCGGGCTCGATCTGAGCGATTTTCCTCGTGACCCGAGCAATTTTATCTCAACCTGGGCATTTTTCTTATTTCTAAAGTATTTCGTCAAACAAAAAGAAGCTTCCCCCATTTAAATTGAGAAAACTTCTATCTATCAGCGTTTTACTAATTTACCTTGAACAACAAAACGATGATCATCACTTAAGACAGCATCTTTACATGTAGACAAAGTTAGTATTTTATCTTCTGGGCCAACATCTACATTCATATTAATGACAGATCGTGCTTGAATATCGTGTAAAAATGTTTGAAAAGACTCATCGCTTTCAAATTCTGTTTCAATATAATAAAAATCAATGGTTGTCTCATAAGCAGCGAAGACTTCAATATCGTATCCTTCATATAATGTGTCTAAGTAAATTATAGGATATCGATCTGCATAGTCCTGCTTTAAATAATTTTTGAGACTGCCAAACATTGTGTCATTCTTCATCGCATGACCATACAAAATAGTATTTCGATTGATAGCCTGTACATCATTGCGGTAATCCATAAAGACACTCCCCGCACGGCTTTCTCTATCTTTAAAATTATGATTTAAATAAAAATCATTGTTGTTACTTTGAAGAATGGGGTTATTTAACTTTGTACCATCGATAGAAATCCATCCAACGATATTTTTATTGACAGCAAGCAAATCATCAAATTGTGGTCGAATAGTATAGGGCGATAGAGGGTCCACAGTCTTTTCTTCTTTAGATACTTTATCATGAGCAGCCAATGAAGATTCATAAATCGTTTGTACTTCCTCCAGAGATTTAGAGGTTTCATAATACGTGTATAAATACTTTGCTAAAGAAAATCCTGAAAATAGAAATATAGCTAAATATACAATTGTTAATAACTTAGAAGTCCATTTTTTCATACTGTCACCTACTTAAATACCAAGGGGAATCATGTAGAATCCTAGCTGCTTATCCTCATGAAAAATCGACTCGACCCCATACACCTCTTTAATAACTTCCCTTGTAATGACCTCTCTTGGTGCTCCCTCAGCTACTATTTGTCCTGCCTTCATCAAGATAATTTGGTCGCTATAACGAATTGCCTGATTAATATCATGAAGGACCATAACAATTGTGAAGCCATGTTCCTTATTTAATGCTTTTACAAGCTCTAATAATTCAATTTGATAGAAAATATCTAAATAGGTTGTTGGTTCATCCAAACATAATATTTCAGATTGCTGCGCTAAAGCCATGGCAATCCATACGCGCTGACGCTCTCCACCTGATAGTGCCTCTAAATCGGTATTGCGTTTTTCAAGTAAATTTGTACAAGCAAGTGCCCATTCAATAGCTTTAGCGTCCTCCTCTTGATTTCTTTTCAGTATTGTTTGATATGGAAGACGTCCAAAGCTTACTAATTTTTCAATCGTTAAATCCTTTGGAATTTCATTTTGCTGATAAACAATGGCTAATTTTTTAGCAAACTCTTTTGATTTGTAATGCAGCAAATCCTTGTTTTCTAATGACACATTCCCTGACTTTGGCGTATTATTGCGTGATAAAACACTTAATAATGTTGATTTTCCGCAGCCATTAGGACCTATAATCGTCGTGATTTTTCCCTTTTGAATCATTGTTGATACACCATCTAAATGATTTCGAGTATTATCATGTGATACGATAATATTTTGTATGTCCATGTTTCGTCACTCTTTTCGTAATAGGAATATTAAGAACGGCCCACCGATAATTGCCATAATGGTTGAAGCTGGTACTTCAATAGGAGCTACTATTGTACGCCCAATCGTATCAGCCACTAATATCAGTAATGCTCCAGCTAATGCTGTAAAGGGAATCAGCACTTTATGATCATGTCCAACTAAACGACGAGCAATATGTGGCACTAACAAACCAACAAATGAAATAACGCCCGCTACGACAACAGAAACAGCCGATAGTAATACTGCTACAGCAGCAATGATCAGTCGAGCACGTGCAACAGGAAAGCCTAAGCTTTTCGCTGTTTTATCTTGTAAGACAAGGAGATTACACCAACTATACAACGCGAAAGCTGCTATTAATCCCACAGTACCATATGTAACAATTGTCGAAACATCTTTCCATGTACGCATTGTTAGGTTAGAGCCAATAACACCCGAGACTGACGTATTTAAAGAGCCACCTAGACTTATAAATGCCTCTGTCAGTCCTGTAAACATAGCATTAATCGCAATCCCAACTAAAATGAGTTTTAAAGGACTTAACCCAGACTTCCATGACAGCGCAAATACGAGTGCACAGGCAAATGCCCCACCTATAAAGGCTAATACAGGCGTCATGAAAAATAATGCGGGAAAGAAGGAAATTATAAAGAGCTGTACAAACGCTGCTCCTGAAGATATACCGATAACGCCGGCATCTGCTAATGGATTACGCATCACAGATTGTAACAGGACCCCTGAAACAGATAATGCCGCTCCGGCAAACAGGGCAACGATAATGCGTGGAAATCGCAAATCACGGATTGCTTCCATTTGATTATTTCCATCCTCAAACAATGCTGCAATAAATTCGAAAAAGCCCATCTTAATGCTACCTGTTGTCGCTGCATAAACTGCTGAGACAAGTAATAATACAATTACAAGTGAAAAACTAACTATTTTTTTTGTCATATTGGACTTCCTTTATCATTTCAAATTCCATCATTTTATAAGAAAAGCGCTCTATGACAAGACTATGCTTGTGATACGAGCGACATTTCCAGATTGCTATTCTCGATAGAAAATTTCCATCAGTTGTCCTAAAGCTTGTGGTACTTGTAAGGAGGCTGTAGTGCCAAATAATTCCTCCTCTAAATCGTAAACCTTGCCATTTTTAACTGCTTTAAAATGCTTCCAAATATCATTTGTTTTAAATTCCTCATCAAACATTTTTACTACTTCGTCAGGCATACCGTGAGATAAACGTAAAATAATGTCAGGATTACTATTGTGGAGATACTCAGTATTTGATGCTAAGTATTCAGCTTCCTGTCCTTCCATCACATTGATACCACCAGCACGTTTCACCAGGTCGCCCGCATAAGAATTTTCTGTTGCCACTAAATAACTACCTGGAATTCCAAGTAAAATGAGGACACGAGGTCCCTCTTTATTGCCAGCTACATTTTGAACAGCCTCAATATTTTTTTGGAGTTCCTTCACTAATTCTTCAGCTTGTGCTTCGCGTTTATAGCTTTCTCCTAGTTTTTGAATCTCAGAAAGCATCGCATCTACACTTTGAAAGTTTAAAAAATTGACTGGAATATTTAATTGCTTGAATTTATCTTGTAAATCATACTCTAACGTAGATACTGATAACACATCTGTCGGGTTTAATGATTTCACAATTTCCATATCCGGTTCCATTGCATTACCGATAGTTGGTAGTCCTTCAAAACGTTTTGCTAATTTTTTCTCCGTTTCTGGTACTGCTATAGCGTCCAACCCAAGCTTATCCATAATTTCTGCAATAACAACAGTACCAGCAATAATACGCTGTTCATCCTTCTCGGTAGCTTCTGCAGAAACTTGTTCTTTTTCGGTCGAATCTCCCTTATTTTCTTGATTACTGCTATCATTACAGCCAACAACTAGTAATAACAATGACATCAAAGCTGCCATTAACAGCAACCATTTCAATTTCTTTTGCATACTGTCATCTCCTATTTATTTCTGTTCAGTCACATCTTTTTTAGAATATTTGATACGGCGAACGAGCAGTAAGCCCGATAAAATACAAATTCCAATAAGCAAGATAACCTTTACTACGTTTAGCTGTGCAAGCTGCTGATCAGCTTTTGAATCTCGCATTGGTTTTTTAGTTGTGATTTCTTCCTTTATTTCTGCTTCCTCAGCTTCTTCTTTTACATCATCTTCAGTTGGAGCATCTAGTGTACGGTCAAATGCTAATTGCTCCTCCTTTGGCATAATTGGCTGAACGGATGGCAGCGTTGACAGAGCTGGCTTGGATATGCTTTCCTCTACCATTACTATTGGAGATTGCTTTTTAACTTCTTTATCAACTACCAGTGGTTTCACATCTTTAGCTTGTTCAGAAGTCTTCACTTCAAAAGGCTTACTGAAAAGTTTGGCAACTTGCTGCTGATCAAACTTTAGATTAACGAAATATTGATGATAATAAGAAAGCTCAGGAATATCAACTTTAACCCACATACGTATAGGTTGCTCAAAATCATTCACTGCAAATTCAATAATTTTAACATTATCAACAATTGAGACTAGCTTTGGTTCTACCTGAGTTCCTTGTTGATCTACAGTAATTCCTGTTACCCATGCTGATTTTAATATTGTCATTTGGACATAGTATATACCATCTTTTTCTATTACCTTTGCCTGTGGTTTTACATAGGTATTCATTATAGAAGGCTCATTTTTGCCATCTACCAGCAATACATAATTCAATGTCCGTTCCTCAGATACTGTATCTTTCGAAGTAGTTTTTTCGTTATCTGTATCTGGAAAATTCTCCTTATTTAGCTGCGTAAGTGTTTGGGCATATATGTGGAGTTCCTGCGAAAAAGGGAGGGATTCCTCGGTAGTTGTGTGTATTACACCGTTTACCCTAATTGGTCCATGTATATCTTTGACATCAAACTGAACTAAATTTTCGCGCACAACAGTGGAAGTTATTTCATTATCTAGCTGTTTCATTTGGATGTCTGTTACAATCCATGGCTTTTCCAGTGTTAGCTCTAGTTTATACTGACCATTTTTTACATCTAGAGTCGCCACTTCGCTAAAAATATTTTCTCCCAATCCTTCTATAGATGAAAAACTTAGTTCAACTTGATAGCTTCCATTTTCAATTATAGTTTCTTCAGCATTGACCTGAAGCCAATTAAAGGGAGGGAAAAACATCAGCAAAATAGTGCTGAATAGAAATGCTTGGCATATTTTTTTGTTGCTAATCACTATGAAAATCCCCCCAAATTCTTGAAAAGCACAGTAACTTCCTTCCTCAAAGAAGTGAGAAAGGAAGTTGCTGTAATAGTACTATTTATTCATGTATTGTAATGCACCATTTAAAATTTTTGCCATTTGTGTGCGTTTTAAAGGACTGTTTGCATTAATCACTGTTTTACCTTTAGCATTGGCAGAGCCAGTCATAATTTTACCTTCATTTAAAAAGGCAAATGCTTTTTTTGCTTCTTCGCTTGTTACAGTTGCACCATCAGCATAATAGGATAGGCTTGGGTCACCATAGTTCATTTCTTTCCCTGCAACATGTGCTACAGCACGGTAAATCATTACAGCAGCCTGCTGGCGAGTAAGTGTCCCATTTGGATTAAAGTTCTCCGCTTTCACAACAATTTTAGCCTCAGCTAAAGCATTGATTGCTTGTTTACGTTCAGCGTCAAGTGCGGCTGTATCTTTAAATCCAGCATCTGTTGTTGATGATAAATTTAATGCACGAGCAATCATTAACGCAAATTGAGAGCGTGTAATATTGTCGTATGGTTTGAAGTTATCTTGCCCCTTCACAATTCCCTTGCTGTATAATGCTAAGATAGCATCTTTATTCCCATCATTGCTAATATCTTTAAATGGATTAACCACTGGCTTCACCGCACCTTCCACAGCAAAGCTAAATTGTACTTGGTGGTTAGTATCATAGTTCACGCCTGGCTCATTCACAACAATATGCAGTTGAGCATTCACAAGTTTCTTTAAGTCCTTCACTTCAAATGAATACGTACTTGCATTTGTTGCTTTGTCTTCACTTACTAAAGTTGCTTTTTTTCCTTCCACTGTAAATCCTTTAACATATTGACCTTGCGGGAATGTCATCGTTACGATGTTTTTACCGTCTACTACTGAGATGCCTACTTTAGGTGCAATATATTGCTTCATCATAGATTCTTCAGAAGTACCGTTTTTGTAAACAGTAATTGCTACATCATTGACTTTAACTTCTTCTTTTACTTCTTTTACTTCTTCCTTAACTTCTTCTTTTACCTCTTCAGTTTTTCCATTTTCTTCTGTAGTCGTTGCTTCTTTATTTTCTACTGCTTTTAAATCAAATTCATACCATTTATCCATCGTACCTTGAGGTGTTTCAGCTACTACATGAATTTTTGCAGCTAACAACTCATCAGCTACAACTGGGAAACTATATGTAATTGTACCATCTTCATTTTTCACTTCAGTAGCATCTACATACTTTTCGCCTTGTTTAGTTTGTAAGCCTGCAATCATTGGCGCAGATTTTGCTACCACTGTTAATTTTGCTTCAAACTTACCATCCTTCTCAACAATTGTACCTTGTGTGACAAGATGAGAGCTGATAGCAGGTTGAGCTTCGGTTGTACCTGGTTTAAAGATTTGGAAATTGACAATCTTATCAGCTTTCTCAGCCTTTGTAGTCCCTGCCTTTACTTCCGTGTTTGTCGTAACTACCTCTGCTGCTGATGCAAATGATGGAACTGTTAAAGATGCTGCTAGCAATGAAGCTAGGACGATTTTTGTTGCGCGTGATTGACGTTTTTTAGTCATTATTGACCCTCCGTTTTGGATTGTAGTTTTTTTCTATAAAGTAAAAATGCTGATCCCACTAATGCAACGATTAATAAATAGGGTGTTGTATCACTTGTTTGTGGATTGGGCACCTGACTTTCAATAGTTGAATTTGTTGAAGCTTTTACATCATTAGTTTTTGGCGCTGCTGAGCCTTCAGTAGATACCGCATCAAAAACTAGTGCAACGCTATATTCATGGTGATAATTAATATCATCAATATCAATTTTCATTGAAGTCACAACAGGTTTCGTTAAATCTTTCACTGTGAATTGCACGATTCGAGTATCTGCTGCCTTATCTTCACTTACTACAGTTGCTCCACCAGGTGGCTGAAATTTAGTAATCCATTTACTATTTTTCAAGGTAATTTGAACTGTCGCCGTACCATTTTTCACAGTGACCTTTGCTGGTTTTACAAAATAATCATTGGCAATGGACACCGAGTTGCTTTCAGGCTTATTGACCTGATATTTTATGGAATGAGTACCGTCAGATAGTTGGGCAGATGCTTGTGGTAACCCTAAATTGAAGGTAAATACCATTACTAGCATGACGAACATCATTAATTTCTTCATGTGCTGAACTCCTCCTTATTGGAATATATTCGTTTAATTTCCACAGAACATTATAATTGAAAAAATTTTCGTTCACAATATTCAGATTGAAAGCATTTTCACGTAAACGAAAATTATTCTCAATTACACTTCTATTTCCAAGAATAATCGTTGATACCAACGTATGTCAACTGCTAAACCAAATTCGTCCTTAATATGTCAAATTTTCTACAATAAAAGGGATATCACATGGGAAATTTGTGATATCCCTTAAACAATTCTATTTAAATCGCCATTTTTATCCTAAAATTTCCAATACTCCAATCATTATGAGTAACCAGCCTGATATAGCCGCTGAGTATTTTCCAATAAATGTTTTAGTTAGTAAATTTCCGAAATGGCTGCCGATTCCAACTGTAATAAATGAAAATGTTCCAATAGAAATCACTGTCCAGATGACTGAAATACCGTGAGCACCAATAGCAATACCCCCTGCTAAACAGTTAGCAGATAAGATAAAACCAAGTGTTATTGCTTCTCTAAATGAAATAATATAGTTTTTATCCTCATCAAATAATTCAGGCTGTTCTGCAATCCCTTGCTGAGAAAAACGATTAGACACTAATGTCCACAATCCAATCGTACAAAGCAATAGACTCCCCAACAAATTTGCGATATGAGGGGATATATATTCAACAATCGTACCCCCCGCTGTTACTGCAACAAATGTGACAATCATTGACATAATAGCAATAACTGCGTTAGATAGGGCTGGAATTTTTACCCGTTTCACACCGTAAGCAAGACCTATTCCTAAATTATCTAAATTAGCAGCAATACCAATAAGAATGATGGATATCCAATGCATTCTAAGCCTCCTCAAACCCAAGTATCCATTTTCACCTATCATATGTGGGCAAAAATTTGATTTTTGGGCTTCTCTAAATGCATTTGATGGCGAGTCATTAGATATCTCTCCCATCCCAATTTTCTCCCTGTTCATTCCTAAAAATCCTATGGACAAAAAGTTTAGGTTGCTAGTAAGCTTGCATTTCTTTCTATTTTAGTGATTTGACAAAAGTAACAACTCTTTGTTAATTTTAAGTTGTTACTTGTTAATTTTTAGTTTATATTATTTTGATTTTAATAGAAGTAACTATTCATGCAGTTTATCTAAAATATAAAACTTTATAGTAAGGAGAGATTTTATGAAGTTCGATAAATTATTAAAATGGGGATTTGTATTGGGAATCATGCTGTTATTAACAGCGTGTGGCTCAGCTAGCGATGACTTCAAAAATAAAGCGATTAATTTAGCCTACGTTGAATGGGATACTGAAGTTGCCTCTACACACGTAGTAGGACAAGTTTTAGAGAATTTGGGATACGATGTCACATTAACCCCTCTTGACAATGGCATTATGTGGGAGGCACTTGCCAATGGTGAGGTTGATGGTATGGTTTCAGCATGGCTACCACAAACGCATGCCCCTCAAGTTGAAAAGTATAAAAATAAAATTGAAAATTTGGGAAAAAATCTAACAGGAGCTAAGATTGGCTTAGTTGTCCCAAGTTATATGGATGTAAATTCTATTGAAGATTTAACAAGCGAGGCTAATCAAACAATTACAGGTATTGAGCCAGGGGCAAATATGATGGCTACAACAGAAAATGCTTATAAGGAATATCATAACCTTGAAGGCTGGCATGTCCTTACCTCATCAGCAGGTGCCATGACTGCAGCACTTAGTCAGGCACTAGCTAAAAACGAGGAAATTATTATTACTGGTTGGTCCCCTCACTGGATTTTTAATGCTTTTGATTTAAAATATTTAGACGATCCGAAAGGTATTTATGGTGCTGAGGAATATATTGGCACATTCGCACGTAAAGGATTAAAAGAGGATAATCCAGACGCATACAGTGTTCTTAAAAACTTCCACTGGACTGCTGAAGATATAGAAAGCGTGATGTTTGATATTATGGAAGGCGCTGATCCTAAAGAGGCAGCAAAAAAATGGATTGAAAATAATGAAGAGAAAGTTACAGAGTGGTCAAAGGGTGTAAAATAATTACAGTTGTTTCATATAAAACGCCAAAAACATTCGCTAAACAGATATAATCTAAATAAGTCGATTCCCTGTATAAAAAGGAATCGACTTTCTTTAATTTGTTTTAAGTCATAATCGTAGTAAGTCGCGCTAATTATGTACTTTTCTGTATAAAACGCTTAGCACCTAGTATAGCGAGTGAGACAATGATACCCCCAATAACCATCATAATGACACAGATTAAGGCACCGAGCTCAGGCATTGATCCGTCGTAGGTTATGATTGGTGATACACCGTATTGCTGTGGTGAGATGGCAAATCTCATGATTTCTAAATATGCTAGATGAAAACCAATTGATGTCCAAAGACTCCCAGTCCATAGACGAAGTAGCTGCAAACATAATCCAAAGCATAGAATTAAAATAATATAACCGATGTTAATGGATACTCCTGGGGTTAATCCCACAAGTGCTTGAATCAAGGCAACTGCAATAGTAACTAATACAAATAGTAGGGTTTGCAATAAAACTGAAAGCCAAGTGGCGAATCGATAACGTAAGACATCATATAATAATCCTCGTAATCCCAATTCCTCCGGCAAAGCTTCATAAAAGAAAGCAAAAGTAATATTGATCAGTAACGGACCATACCACTGATTAGGGGCATGCCAGTCTTCAATGATTAGCCATCCTTGATAACCAGCAATTATGATACCCAATGAAGCCAGGGCAATTGCCAAGAAAACCCCAGTAAAAAAGTGATACAGCCTTTTCCATGAATATACCGGGGTACTGGGTTTATTACCAGTCATTCGATAGACATGCTGATATAAATACAAAACAATAGGAACGACCAGCCCACTCATCACAAGACCCTTTATAAAATTTTGAAAATCCCTTGATGCATCAAACAACTGCGCAGAAATTTCACCTGAAAGAGAAGCTAGGGATAGACTAACAACTAACGTTAACCATCCTATTAATAAAAGTTTTATCCATTTCATAAATAAATTTCCTTTCCTGAGAACTTTAAAGTACATGTACTTTAAAACTTCTGTACCTCTGTTCATAACATTGTATATATACTTTATATACAATATATACATATTTCATGAATTTTGCAAGCTTGTTTTTTTGAAAGATGAAAAAACATGAGATTGTTAAAAAATCTCATGTCCCCATTTTAAAAGATCCATTCCACATTCGACTCACTGCTCTATCCGTCACTTCAATCATTCTATCCGCTACATCGACTGCTCTATCCGCCAATCCCTCAGCAATTCTATCCATCATTTCTACATACGATCGAAAAAAGGACCGCCCTCAAAAGGCATTATTCATTGCCTTTTGGGACTGTCCCTTGATTGTTAACCTTTACTTCAATACTTCCGGATGGAATCCATCTTTTTGGAAGTAATTATCATGTGACCAAATATTTAATTTTTCTTGTTCGGCTTCCTGTTGAATATCTCTGAATTCATCCTCAAACGTATTATTTGGTTTATGGATAAAACGTACTGCCGCAAGCCCTTCTTTCAATAACGATTCCTGTAATAACACATCATCCACAAAAACATAGGCTAACAGTCGATCGTAATTGTCCGTTTCTGGTCCTACATCGTAAACTGCTTCAATCTTTTTAGCGTTTTCTAACAATTTAATCGTATAGTCTTTTGCCTCTTCAGCAAAAGGCTGTGCTTCACCTTTGTTGTAATTCATTTCTGGTGTATCGACCATTAATAAGCGGATTTTTTCCTTCTGGCCATTTATTGTCGCCTGAATTGTATCGCCATCGTATGCTTTAATAAAATCGACTGTAAAACGTTTATTTCCTGTTTTTTCTTCAACCTGTTCAATGGAAATGATACCGTTTTGGTCTGTCGATGTTGCATCCTTTTCTTCAGCTGGTGATCTACCAAAAATCATATATAGTGCAACAGCTAAAATGATGGTACCACTCGTTATTAACGTTTTTATATCCTGCATCTTCATGTTATAGGTCCCTCACAACTATTCATCTTACATTACACTTTAAGGAACCTCCCTAAAGTACAACTAGCTCCACTCATTATCTCTAGGAAAGAAGAAACCCTATCAATTAAAAGTTTCACGTTGCTTCTATTGTAAAATATCAAGCTTCTACATTCAAGCTATGTAGCTGCAACAGCAACCCAATGATTTGGAGATACCTCAACAAGCTGACTATTTTCAATCTCATAGCTTGGTTGTGTTTCTTCATTTTCAGTGTCCACATATTTTTGCTTTTCGATTGCTGGGTCAGGAATTGGGATGGAGCGTAATAAAGCTTGTGTATAGGGATGTCGAGGATTTGCATAGAGCTCTTCACTTTCTGCAAGCTCGACAATTTTACCACCATACATGACCGCTACACGATCACTAATATGCTTCACCATAGACAAATCATGGGCAATAAATAAGTATGTTAAGCCCAGTCGCTGCTGTAAATCCTTTAACAAATCAACAATTTGCTTTTGTATAGAAACATCCAGAGCTGATAGTGGTTCATCACAAACGATAAAATTAGGCTCCACTGCTAAAGCTCTTGCAATACCAATACGTTGTCGTTGTCCACCTGAAAATTCATGTGGATAACGCATTGCATGTTTTTTGTTTAAGCCTACAAGCTCAAGTAATTCCTCGACACGATGTTGACGTTCTGTATTTGTTTTGACCAGCTTATGAATATCTAATGCTTCCCCAATAATATCGACGACTTTTTTTCGGGGATTTAACGAGGAATATGGATCTTGGAATATAATTTGCATATGACGCCGCATTGCCTTTAGCTGTTTCTTCGTTAATCTTGTAATGGGTATTCCTTGATATAAGACTTCTCCATATGTAGGCTGATGGAGCTGTAAAATCGTTCGTCCTGTCGTAGATTTGCCTGAGCCTGACTCGCCCACTAATCCCAATGTTTCTCCAGGGTATATATGAAATGATAAATCATTAACAGCCTTTACTGTTTGACCACGACCTAATTCAAATTCCTTTGAAAGATGTGTCACTTCAATTAATGGTTTATGTTGATTGCTACTAGTTTGCCAATTTACATTCGGTTTTGGCTGCTTTTTCTCATGAAGTTTTGGTAGAGCATTCAATAGCTTTTTTGTATATGGATGTTGAGCATTTGAAAAAATTTCCTCTGTTGTTCCCTGCTCAACAATCTCTCCCTCTTTCATGACAATCAGTCGATCACACATACCAGCCACAACGCCTAAATCATGCGTTATCAAAATAATCGAGGTACCCATTTTCTTTTGCATATTGCGCATTAATTTTAAAATTTGTGCTTGAATCGTTACATCAAGTGCTGTTGTCGGTTCATCTGCTATGAGTAAAGACGGATTGCAGGCTAATGCCATAGCAATCATGACACGTTGCCTCATCCCTCCCGAAAATTCATGTGGATATTGCTTATAACGTTCTTCGGGCTCCCGTATACCTACAAGCTTTAATAGTTCAATTGTTTGTTTATAAGCCTCAGCTTTGGACATTGACTGATGCTTGATTAAACTTTCAGCTACTTGTTCCCCAATTCGAATAGTTGGGTTTGTGGATGACATAGGATCTTGAAAAATCATGCTGATATCTTGGCCGCGGATTGCTTCCATTTGCTTTTCACTTAAAGAGGTTATTTCTTGTCCTTTAAATAAAATACTGCCTGACTTCAAAAATGAAGGGGGGGTTGGTAATAACCGCATGATTGAACGAGCCGTAACACTTTTTCCACTACCTGACTCTCCTACTATGCCGAGCGTTTCACCCTTATTTAGATGAAAGCTAACACCCTTAACTGCTTCAAATTCTGTCTCTCCTGTCAGAAAGGACACACGAAGATTGTTGATTTCTAGAAGCTTTTCACTCATTCCATCCACCCTTTTTAAATTTTGTGATTGACTTAAGTACAAGTATAATCCATACTTTACAATACTGATAGGAATTATACAATATAGACATGTCATCCCGCAATCAGTCAGCAGGACAATCAATTCTATAACGAGTCAGCAAGATGTTGCATAAACTGATCAGTAATGAAAGCTTAATTGCTTAAACCTTACTTAACTTACGTTTGGAGGAAATGCATGCATATATCAAACAATCATTCAGCAACTACAGAACATGTATTCTTTTTCGCGGTTTATCAAAAGCTCAAAACTCAAAAATTCTATAATGTGTTGCTCTTTCTTTTAAGTATCTTGGTCCATCCTATTACATACTATTTCTATCGAAAAAGAAAACAATCACAACAATACAAACAAACTTTTGAACAACGGTGGCTGTACTACGAGGAAAAAGGTTTAATGGCAAAATGGCAATCTACATTTGCAGAACAAGAATTAGCAAAGGCTACTTTCTTTCATGAAACTGTATCTGAAAAGCAAATACAGGAGACAGCTTCTAAATTAGCCCAAGCAAAAATTCAGCAATTTATTGAGCAAGAGTTATTAAAGGAAGGCATAGAGGATCTCTCCTATTTAGAGTATTTTAGTGAGCAACTAAAAAATAGAAAATTCCTGACTTTTACGTTTTTACCTGCTGCTTTATTTTATGTAGTACTCCTTTTATATGCGAATCCATTTATACAATTCATCATTGAACGAATACTACAAAGCTTCATTGTTATTGTAGGAGTGGCTACACTAGTTTTTACAATTTTGTATTTGTCTCCATTTGATCCCGCAAGAAATTTACTAGGGGTCGAGGCAACGGCTGAGCAAATTGCAAATTTCAACCGTATTCACGGCTTAGATCAACCTTATTTCTCTCAGTTGTGGAATGCTTTATCTGGTCTATTCACCTTCGATTTAGGTACTTCCTTTGCAGGGAAAGAAGACATTACTCATAGTATTGCAAATAAATTTCCTATCACACTTGAAATTGCTGTCCTATCATTGTTAATGGCTATTGCTATTGCCATTCCGGTTGGCATTATTTCAGCGGTTCGTCCAAATTCCTATTTGGATTATACATTTATGTTCATCGCTTTAATCGGATTATCCATTCCAAGCTTCTGGCAGGGCTTGATCTTTATTTTGACGTTCGCGCTAAAGCTACAGTGGTTACCAGCTACGTATAATCCGCAAAGCTGGTTATCTCTAATTATGCCAGTAATTGTTTTGGGTACATCCATTACTGCTTCTATTGCCCGTATGACCAGATCGAGCATGCTTGAGGTTATACATGAGGATTACATTATTACAGCAAAGGCTAAAGGTTTAAATGAATTTAAAGTCATTTCAAAGCATGCGATTCGTAATGCCATGATCCCTATTATTACAGTGATCGGGCTTCTCTTCGGCGGCATGTTGGGAGGGGCATCTGTTACAGAAAAGGTTTTTAATATTAGTGGTATTGGTAGCTATATCGTTGACAAACAGTTTATCCCCGATATCCCAGCGATTCTAGGTGGGGTCGTATACATTGCTATTACAATTTCGATTGTTAACCTTTTCATCGATATTCTGTACGCATTTTTCGATCCACGCATCCGCTCAAAAATGAAGAAGTCTTAAAGGGGGAGCATCTTTGAAAAACAACTTACATGTCAAACTACTCTTGAAGATTACACAGGAATATGTCAATGCTCATTTTACATTTGTCTTTTCCTTCCTGTTCTCTTTATTGTTTCTAGCTTATAGCTATAATTTCTCTAGCCAAAGCTGGCGCCCAATTGTATGTGCCTTTTTTATAATTTATGCGATTACCACCGCTTATGTCGGTTTTCTTACCGTTCGAATCAAACATAATTTAGCAAAGTTGGGAGATATCCCAAAAAGCACTCGTCTCCTTGGATATCCTTTATTTTTAACAGTAGCTACGGGCAATATTTTCTCAGCGTCATTTGCTTTTATGCTTGTGTCTAAGAAAAAGACAGTTGAATATACCTTTGCTGCGTATGCATTTATTACACAACTATTCATCATAGGTATTTCAGCACTAAACCTGTTTAAGCCGTATGTGACTGATACCTTTTTACTAGCAATGGGGCTTTTCCTATGCCTTGCACTCTTTTATATTGTAATGCTAATTTTATGTACCAAATTTGTTACACCAAAATCTGCTCCAAAATGGATGCTGTTGCCTGGTATATTGTTATTATTTGCGACTTTTACTGGCAATCTTTTTGCCACATTACTAGGTTATTGCCTTATTCAAAAGGCACGAAAGACAAATCCATCATCCATAGAAAAATGGCAAAGCATTTGGGAAAAGATTTTGCGTAATACAATGGCCGTTTTCGGGTTATTTTTCATAGTTTTAATGTTTTCATTATCTGTCACAAGCTCGTGGACATTCGACTATGATTTGGCTACCGAAAATAACTACGGGGCTTTGTTACAAACACCGTCACTGGAATACCCACTAGGCACTGATAATTATGGTAGAGATTTATTTTCTCGTATTATTTTCGGTGCACAAATATCGTTGATTGTTGGCTTTTTCTCAACCATTATTCCAGCACTTATTGGAGGAGTGCTTGGAGCGTTTTCAGGTTTTTATGGCAAAGCCACAGACAACATCATCATGCGTAGCCTTGATATTTTATATGCGATTCCTGGTATTTTACTAGCTATTGCAATAATTGCTGCGTTTGGAGCCAATACGGTTAATTTAATCATTGCTCTTAGTGTTGGAGCTATTCCTACATACGCTCGTACAATGCGGGCGAATGTTATGCAACTCGCTAATTTTGAATTTGTAGAATCAGCTAGAGCATTAGGTGCTTCTGATGCTGCAATCATCTTTAAGCATATCGTCCCTAATTCATTAGCACCAATGATTGTTAAAGCCACACTAACAATTGGTGGAGCTGTAATTTCAACAAGTAGTCTAAGCTTTTTAGGGCTTGGCATTGAGCCACATATCCCTGAATGGGGCAATATTTTAAAGGTTGGTAGTACGTACCTGGAAACACATTCCTATGTTGCGATTTTCCCAGGTCTTTGTATTATGCTGCTCGTTCTGTCCTTTAATTTCTTAGGGGATGGATTACGGGATGCTTTAGATCCAAAAACAAATTAAGATGGAGGTTCTTACATGAAGAGATTACTTATATTGTTATTCATAGCAGTATTAGCACTATCCGGCTGTGTTCAAACAAAAAAGGACGTTGAAGGCAGTAAAGATTCGAAAGGTAAAGGCAGTACAACAATTGAACTTTTAGGCATGTCCGCTTCTGAAGAGGATATGAATATTGTGCGAGATCAATTAGTGAAAAATGGTTTTGATGTAAAACTTAACATTCAGCCTGATTATGGTTCATTTTCTGCCCAAAAAGAGGCGGGCAATTACGATTTAGCACTTTCTAGCTGGACGACAGTTACAGGAAATCCTGATTATGCTGTACGTGGGTTATTTAAAACGGGTGGAGACTACAGTGTTGTTGCTGACTCGAAATTAGATGCTTTAATTGATGAAGCAAGTACATTAACAGGTGATGAAGCTGCAGCGAAATATAAAGAATTAGAACAGCTATTAGTTTTCGATCAGGCATATATTGCCCCTTTATATATTTCCAATAAGTACCAAGGTATTTATTCAGAATTAGTAAATCCAAAAACTGTTCATTTGCCGAAATCGCGTGCACAAGTTTGGGAAAGCATTGCATTTAATGATGCATCTAAAAATGCGACAGAACCGTTGATTTTACACCAAACACTAGATTCTTTAACATCCCTTGATCCGATTAAAGGTAATGATGGCTCCATTAATACATTGAATACTAATATGTATGTTCGACTTGTTAACTTAACGGATACAGATGAAGTCGTGTCAGATGGTTCACTATCTTATAACCATGCAATTGCTGAAGGTAACCAAGAATATTACTTCATTTTACGTGATGATATTCACTTTGCAGCTATCAAGGATGGTGCTGCCGCTGATACAGGTGAATTGGTGTCTGGGGAAGATGTTGTATTCTCCTTAAATCGTGCAAAAGATTCAACATCAGTACCAGATCATCGTACTTATAGTATCCATGAAAATATTGAATCTGTAGAAATTGTTTCAGACTTAGCTGAATTACAAAATAAAAAAGTGGCAGGATCAGATCAATCTATTTTAGATGTCCTTTCTCAAAACCTGCCTGCTTCTGTAACAAAATTAACAAAAGATAAAGGCGCTGTTAAGAATACAGCAGGTAGTTATCAGGTTTTAAAAGTTACAACACCGACACCATTCCCACAGGTGCTAAATTATTTAGCTCACCAATCTGGCGGTATTGTATCTGAGAAACAAGTATCAAGTATCAATACTTATGATGTAGCTAGCTATGATCCAGACAAGGATATCGCATATGGTGATCAAGCAACAGTAACAGAGGGTACAGCAACATATAACAATCATTTATATGCAAGCGGACCTTACATTCTTGTGAAGAAAAATGATTATGAAGCACAATTCGTGAAAAATCCTGCATACCGAGTTGGTAGTGAATATGAACCAAAAATTGCGAAAATCAATGTTCGCTTTATCGCGGATAATGATAGTGCCCTATCTGCATTACGTAATGGGGAAATCCATATACTCCAGACAGTACCAGAAACAAAACTGGATATAGTAAAGTCTGATAATAAATTAACTTTAAATACCGCTGATAGTAACGCTGTAGCATATTTACAAATGAATACATCAGGACGTGCCGTATCGGATTCAGTGGACTTACGAAAAGCGATACTTTACTCGATCAACCAGGATGAATTTATAAGCTACTATCAAGGCAATAAAAAACCCGCTGTATCTACTGTTTCAACATTAGTTAACACTGGATTAGAGCTTAAGGCTGATAGCGAAAAAGTCAAAGAATTTTTAAAAGCATATAAAGATGCAAAGTAGATTTTTCAGCTATCAACTAAATAAGCCATTTAATTAGCTCAAACCCCGTTCTAAATTTAGGACGGGGTTTGACATATAGTTCTTTAACTTTGGAGATTATCAAAATTAGCTCTCATTACTTGATTAATTTCAACTTCCATTAAGGGTATTCCTTTATGTTTAGAATGATATTGAAATATTCATACAACAATATTTTTGTTATGTTATTTCCGATATTCCCTTAAAAAAGTGTACCCTTAAATTTCTCTGGCTTTTTGACATAGCTCTCGATTATAAAACCACATTCTGTGCAAATAATATATTCAATATCTGACCCTAAACTCATCTTACCATCTGGGTACATAGTTCCATATCCACTATGCTTGCCTTTCCCCAGCTCCTTCCCACCACATTTTGGACATTCCGTGATTTTCGTAGAATTTTTCAAATTGAAGCCCTCCCCTTTATGAAACAACTATTTTTCTGATAAACCGCTATCTATAGTACGAATAACCTGTGAAATAGTTCCATTTTATACATTTGAGAGTTTCATTTTACTGCTACTAGTTCTTACTCTTCCTAAAAAACATAGCCAATTGTTGAACAGAATATCTTGCATTCTTAAAACAACTTTTTTATCCCTTTAAATAAACATACAACGTGAAATTTTCACCATACTAAAACAGAGCCTCCTCAATTAAATTTGAGAAGGCTCCTTAGTATTTCATAAACACTTGTTAAATTTCATTATGTGATTTTGGTTTTGGTCCTAGTTCCTCGGGTTCAATGTCTGCAAATGTCTCGCCCTCTTCTTCTAAATCGCGCATACGATGTGCAATACGGGATGCGGCAGATGCTGCGATGCTCCCGACCAAATCATCTAAAAACGTATTGACATGGTGCCCAGGCTCCGTGTCTAGTTTTTTGATAATACCAACTTTCTGCTTGTCTAGGTGTCCGAATGTTGTTACTGCGATGCTACCATATGTAAAAACAGATCCGAGTGCAATTGTTTCATCTACACCAAATAAGCCCTCATCGGATTCAATTATTTGCTGTAATGGTGCTGATAATAATTTTTTCTCAGCAAGTTCATCTAATTCAATGCCCACTAATAAGGCGTGTTGAACTTCACGCTTACGTAAAACCCGCTCGACAGAATGAACACAATGCTCTAATGTTAAGCCTTCATTATAGGATTTTTGCATTTCATAAACAATCTCTGCAATATCCTCCAGTGATACACCGCGACGAATGAGTGCAGCTTGAGCTGCCTTCGCTACCTCATCAGAGTGTATTCGAATACTTTTATCATGCATAACTAACCCTCATTTCGTTTTTATTGCTAGTATAGGTCTAGCCCAACCTATTATACCTTTACTTTGGTAATATGGTACAATTTTGTTACAAACACAAGAAGGAGTGTCACCATTGGATAAGGGAACTGTAGAGGATTTAAAGTTCTATAGTGAAGCATTGCAGGAGGAATTACAGCTTTATATTTATGTTCCTGCTAATTATTCACCACTTTATAAATATAACATTTTGATTGCATCTGACGGCAAAGATTACTTCCAGCTTGGAGGTATTACAAAACTTGCAGATGAACTGATTGATGACTATGAAATCGAAAATTTAATTATTGCATTCGTTCCTTATAAAGATATTAAGGATCGGCGCCACAAATATATTCCGAGTGGAGAACAGCACGAAGCCTATCTACGTTTTTTAGCCCATGAGCTTGTGCCATATTTAGATGCTGAATATGCAACTTACCAGATGGGAATGAGTCGTGCAGTAATTGGTGATTCGCTGGCTGCAACCGCTTCCTTAATGGCTGCATTAAAATATCCAAGTATTTTTGGCAAGGTCATCATGCAATCACCCTATGTAGATGAGGATGTTCTTAAGGCGGTAGAAAATTTTAAAGATCCTGGGGCAATCTCTATCTATCACATTATTGGTAAGGGAGAAGATAAGGTTGTAACGATGGACAAAACTATAAAAGATTTTTTAACACCTAATCGTCAACTGCATAACCTCTTGCTTAGCAAAGGGTTTTCTACATTTTATGATGAATTTGAAGGCAATCATACGTGGAAATACTGGAAGCCTGATTTAAGACGTGCATTGATAGAAAATTTCAATTAATCTTAGGCGATTCAAATTACGAAAAGGAAAATTTCTGTTATACTTAAATAGAAAAATTGTTTATTTTCGGGAGGTAATGGACTATGAAGTACGGTATTGTGGCATTTCCATCAAAAAAATTGCAAGATTTAGCGAACACTTATCGCAAACGTTACGATCCTCATTATGCGCAAATTACTCCGCATATGACATTAAAAGACAGCTTTGATGCTACGGAAGAAGATATTCAATCCATCGTAAAGCAATTAGATGAGCTTACTGCCAATTATGCACCTTTAAACATTCATGCATCACGCATAAGTTCGTTTTTCCCAACAACCAATGCGATTTATTTCCGCATTGAACCAACTGAACAATTAGTAGCATTCAACCAAGCCATACAAGAAAAAGTACCATTTGGTGAACCGAAGCATGTCTTTGTACCACATATTACAATTGCACAAAAAATGACGGACTCTGAGCACGATGATATTTTTGGACAATTACGTATGACGGGCGTTGATGAAAAAGATACGATTGACCGCATTCATTTACTTTATCAATTAGAAGACGGCTCATGGACAACTTATGAAACATTCCGATTGACTGGAGCTGAGTAAGTTTTGTACAACGTTAAGATAGTGGAGACAAAGGAAGAACATGATGATGCGTTTGCAGTGCGCAAAAAAGTTTTTGTAGAAGAACAAGGTGTTCCGCTTCATCTTGAATGTGATGCGGAGGATGCAACTGCAACGCATTTCATTATGTATGAGGGCAACAAACCTGTTGGTGCTGCACGTTTACGTAGTATCGAAAATGAAGCTGCTAAAATTGAACGTGTTTGCATTTTGCAAGACCAACGTGGAAAAAAACTTGGTGCTTTAATTATGAAGGAAATGGAGAAACACGCCATTTCCATGAATAAACAAAAATTAAAGCTTCATGCCCAGAGCTATGCTATCCCTTTTTATGAGAAGCTTGGCTACACAGTTACTTCACCTGAATTTATGGATGCTGGCATTCCGCATCGTGCTATGGAAAAAGAAATTTAACAAATGGGTGTTACGATAATGCCTTGGCATATCGTAACACCCTTATTTGTCTACAAATATTTCTTTGATTAATAGTACATTCATCTTATTTCATCATTCTAGTAATTTTATCTAAATCTAGTGAAGCTCCATCTTGAATAATAGATTGTACTAATTTATCCTCTAGCTCTTGAGTTATTTGTCTATTGGACACCTTAGCTACACGTCTTACGATTTTTCTTACTTGTTTTTCACTTTTAAAATCAGCATGTTGAATAGCGTTTGCTAATGCGAAAATTTCCTCCATTGATACTCCTGTTTTTTGTTCAATTGAATTAAAAAACGAGCGATTCATGTTTCCCCTCCTATCATTAAAATCAGTTTAGTTTCTACTATTGTATGCATGTCAAAGCAACTAGTGAAGGCTTTAACTTATTTTAAAAATTCCAAAGAAAAGTTAAAGCCCTTTATCTAATGCAACATTAATTTACGAAAGTAGCGCCTACGATAATTAACAGGATGAAAAGAACAACAATTAGAACAAATGTTGAACTATTGCCACCGCCATAGCCTCCATAGCAATAGCCACCATAGTCATTGCCTCCGCAATAATTATTGTTCCAGCTACCAACATTACCTCCATATGGTTGAGCGCACCAGCCTTGATATCCCATAAAAGCAACCCTCCCTTCTACAACCTATAATATGTTTTCGGTGTAGAAATGGGAGGGTTATTCGTCTAGTCGATATTTCCTTTTGGTTTAAAAATTAATGCTCCAATAAAGCCAAAAACGATAGCTGCACTGATACCCGAACTGGTTACTTCAAACATACCCGTTAATACACCTACAAGCCCATGTTTTTCTGCCTCTGCAATTGCCCCATGTGTTAATGAGTTTCCAAAGGATGTAATTGGCACAGTAGCTCCAGCTCCAGCAAAATCAATAAGGGGTTCATACAATCCCATACCGTCTAGTATAGCGCCCACCACAACTAATGTACTTAACGTATGAGCAGGTGTTAGTTTACCAACATCCATCATTAATTGACCAATAGCACAAATAATACCTCCGACAATAAATGCAAACACAAATGTCATTACCATAGTTTTTGCCTCATTTCATTGTAATTTCAACTGCATGTGCCGTACATGGGATTGTTTCACCTTGCTGAAATGAAAGTGGAGAAAGTAATGCCCCTGTTGCGACAAGAAGCACTCGCTTATAGGCACCCGCTCGCATTTGTTGGATAACATAACTAAAAAAAACAGCAGCCGAACAGCCTGCACCACTTGCACCAGATTGGAATGATTCATCCTGTCCGTAAAACTCTGCACCTGCATCACGTAATATCGTGAGTTCTTCATTTTTTATGCCACTATCTACAAGCATTCCCTTTAATAGCTTCAAGCCAAGCTGACCTAAATCGCCTGTTAAAATTAGATCATAATTATACATTTTTTGATTACGCTGCTCTAAATGAGATTGGATTGTTTGGAAAGCAGCTGGCGCCATTGCTGCACCCATATGAAAAGGATCATCCATCCCATAATCAATAGATTTTCCGACAGTTGCTGCCTCTATAGAAGGGTACTCCTCACGGTGCTTACCAATTAGGGCATACCCTGCAGCTGTTACTGTCCATTGTGCAGTTTGAGGTTTTTGGGAGCCATAATTAATGGGATAACGGAATTGCCTCTCTATAGCATTATGCTGACTCGATGCACCTGCTAATGATAAATTAGCTGCACCGACCTCTGTTAAAAGACTCGCTATAATCACTGAAGAAATGGAGGTCGCACATGCAGAAAATAACCCAACAAAGGGGATGGCTAAATCTCTAGCCGCAAAATTGGTTGGTGTCATTTGATTGACTAAATCACCACCCATTAAATAATCAATATCTGGATTCTGCACCCCCGCTTTTTTTATGGCAAATTCACAGGCCTCCTCCACCATTTTTCGGTGTCCCTGTTCATTGGTTTTCATTTCCCATCGCTCATCATCATAAATTGCATCAAAATATTGGCTAAATATGCTTCGTTTCTCAAGTGGACCTGCTACAACACCACCTGTTATTAAGGATGGCTTCGACTGAAAAACAATTACCATGAAACCACTCCAATCGTCACTAAAATATATTTAATAAGTGCAACAAAAAAGGCAGATACTACACCAAATAACACGACAGATCCAGCCAATTTAAATATATTCCCACCAACACCAAGTACTAACCCTTCGGATCGATGCTCAATAGCTGCCGATATAACAGCATTACCAAAACCTGTGACAGGCACAGCAGATCCTGCACCAGCAAATTGACCAATTCTTTTATATAAGCCAAAGCCTGTTAAAATCATGGCAAAAAAGACCATTGTAGCAACTGTAGGATTTCCTGCTGTTGCTTCCGTAAAATTAAAGAAAATGATGTAAAACAATGACACAGCTTGACCAATTGTACAAATGAGACCTCCGACAAAAAATGCCTTAACAACATTCTTTAAAATGGGTGGCTTTGGTGTAACATTTTGTTCAAGTTGCTTATATTGCTCTTTTTCCACTTATGTCTCCTCCTTTGCAAGTTTTTTCAGTTCAGTGATTTTATCGCTAAGTATATTATTTTCAACTTTATCCTTTTTTATTTTATTGGCTTCATAATAAATTTTATAATCAGCTGAAACGAAAACTTCTTTATTTGGGAATTTTTTATCAAATTTCTTTTGTAATTTTTTCTCTAATTTAGTCTTTCTCCACTTATCCCATGGTTTAATTTGAACTGCTACAAGCATACTATCGTCATATTGAATAACCGTTGTTTTTTCCACATAATCTTCTTTTAAAATGGATTCAACATCTTTTTTGTTTTCTGACGAACCGTAGATAACGAATTTTTCTTTTTCACCACAACCACTTAATAGTGACAAACTGACTAATAGAGGTACCATTAATCCGAGTAGCTTCAAGTCTCTCCCTCCTTTTGTTTAAAGTTTCTCCATACATAAAAAAACTATTCATTTGCCGATACATACAAAAGCCCGTGTCCATTTTTCATAAGGACATATTGTAGAAGTAGTAACGAGGAAAGGAGGTGACAATATGGGTTGTGGTAAGCCAACAAATCCTATTGGACCAATCCATTCAGCAGGCTGCGTTTGTGACGTAGTTCGCGCTATATTAGATATTCAAAATCAAGCGGTGAGAGAAGAGTGTCAACCATGTACAGCTAACTGCTTCTTAGAACCACTTGGAGGCATTGTAAGTCCTGCACGCTCTCATGCAGATACACGTGTATTCATGTTAATTACAAAAGATGGTACTCCTTTTAAAGCATTCTTTAATTCTCCAACAGCAGATCCATGTATTTGTACATCTGTCTTCTTCCGTGTAGAAGATATGTTTGATGAGTGCTGTGCTACATTACGTGTGTTAGAGCCTTTATGTTCTTTTGACTCTAGCGAAAGTACAGTAGATTTATTAAGCCGGGATGGCTGCTGTGTCAACATGAAAAAAATCTGTAAAGTAGATGATTGGAATTCTACTGAGAGCTGTATTACTGTAGATTTATCTTGCTTCTGCGCAGTACAATGTATCGCTGATGTTGACTTAGGGATATGTGACTAAATCTTTTCTCCTTTGACACACTACACATAAAAAAGTGTACAGCATCCTCTGCTGTACACTTTTTTCATAGGGTTGGCAATTTTCTTCCTCGCCAAAATATTTGATCAATATCCTCAAAATAAATAATTTCTTGTGTCTTCAATTCTAAAGAAGTAAGCTTTAATGAATCGATCTGTACCTCTGACGCTGAACCGCTTAATTTTCTACCATCTTTTAAACAAATTAATAATGGCTGATACGCTTTTTGTCGAAATGGTTTTTCTAAAAATTGAAGTTGCTTTAGTAAATAGGGATCTATTTGGACTTCTTCAATCACTTCTTCTTTTTCTTCCACAGGCTGCACAGTAAAATAGCCATCCCTTACATACACAGATGTACTTTCTTCCAAATCGAGTTCATGCAACACCTTAGAAATATTTAGGAAATATGATGGTGATTTTATAAATAAGCGTGGTTCACGATCCACATTACTCACTTCCCTTTTTTTCATACAATATGCAAAGGTGAGTGATTTGGTTCTTAGCCTATTTGACTTAATAATGCTGTTGCCAAACCTAAGTAAATTAAAATACTTGTAATATCATTTAATGTTGTTATAAAAGGACCTGATGCAACGGCTGGATCAATTTTCAAGCGATGCATTAGAAGTGGAATAAAAGAGCCTGCAAGTGTTGCTACTAAAATTGAACCACATAACGCTGCCCCTACCAACATTCCTAATAAGAGCTCTTGCTTCCAAATATAGATAATGCCAATAACAATCAAACCGCATACGACCCCAGACATTAAGCCTGTGCCTGCCTCACGTGCTAACAATTTTAGCTTACTATGTTCTTCTACATCACCTGTTGCGATCCCTCGTATTGCTACTGCTAAAGCCTGTGTACCACTATTTCCAGAAGTACCTGAAATAAGTGGAATAAACACTGCAAGTAACGCAACCTTTTCTAATGTTGCTTCAAATTGCCCCATTAAGTTTGCTGTAAGCATACCTAAGAAAAGTAGTATCACAAGCCATGGCAAGCGTTTCTTTGCAGCCTGTAAGGAAGTCGTATCGAATTTATCCATATCGGAAATACCCGCTAATTTCGAGTAATCCTCTGAAGCTTCTTCATCGATAACATCAATAATATCATCGACTGTGATAATGCCAAGTAATACGCCCTTATCATTAATAACTGGCGTTGCTAAGAAATTATAATCCTTCATAATTTGAGCAACTTCTTCCTGGTCATCTCCTGCATGCACCATCACAACACGTTCATTCATAATAGAGCGTATTAACGTATCCTCATCTGCAATAATTAAGTCACGAAGGGAAATAACGCCTGTTAAACGATGCGCCTCATCGACAACAAATATATAATAAATAGTCTCTGCATCTGGCGCCTCTTTCCTTAGGATGGTCATAGCTGAACGAACTGTCGAGTTTTCTGGAATTGCAACATACTCTGTTGTCATGATTGAACCGGCTGTATATTCATCATAGCTAAGAAGCTCATTAATCTCTTCAGCCGTTTCCTCATCCATCATGCCTAAATAGCTTTCACGTTGCTCTGTATCTAACTCATTTAATACGTCTGCCGCATCATCTGCATACATATGTGAAAGCATTTCAGCACCGTAAGAAGGTTCCATCTCTGCTAGATATGCAGTATATTCATCATCATCTATTTCAATTGCCTCAAAAATATCAGCCATTTCAGTCGGAGCCAAGAATGAATAGATGATCTTCCTTATATCAGGTTCCACCTTCTCATAAAACGTTGCCTGATCATATGGATGAAGCTCTAAAAACTCTTCACGGAATGCATCAATATCATGTGCTTCCAGCATTTCTCGTAAATGTGCTTCGTCGAATTGCACATCATCCTTTTCATTTCTTTCCTCTATCATGCTTGTCCCCTCCTTCCGAGCATTTAATCTTTAATAGGTTGCCGCAAATCTACCTTCTATATAATAGAGTGTATGATGCCTTTTCTGCAAACCCTTTTTTTATTTCAAACAATTGAAACTAATCTTAAGCGAAAACTTCAATTCCGGTTTATAGAAGATTCTATCTTACTATACCCTACAATGATTATAATTTCTGTAAACATAACGTTAAAAAAATTATTCACTGTATCGTTCACTTTCTCGCTACAGTAAAACGATAAGGAGATGCCCGATTGCGCGAACATCTCCTTGATTATTTAACATGTTTCAGCAATAGTTTTCACTGAAAATAATTGACACTATGACTGATTATGGTCAAGCCAAGGAGTCAGGAATTAATCGTTGCATATCTTCATTTAATGCACTTGTAAAGTGAAGACTTTCTCCTGTCAACGGGTGGAGCATAGCTAAGGAGACACAATGTAGAGCTTGTCTATTTAACTGTTCTCGACTACCACCATAAAGTTCGTCCCCAATAAGTGGATGTCCTAGATAGGCCATATGCACCCTTATTTGATGTGTACGACCCGTGTGAAGCTTTAATCTTATATGAGTCATGGGCCTATTATTAAAATTAAAACGCTGTAAAACGGTCAAGTCTGTATGAGCAAATTGACCATCCTCACGAACCTCTCGTTCAATAATACTTGTATCCTTCCGTCCGATAGGCATAATAATGGATTGTATATCCTGACCAACATGTCCATGCACAATTGCTTCATATTGACGGGAAATTTCCCCACTGCGCTGTGCAAGTCCTGTTAAATGATGAATATGAGCATGTTTAGCAATGCATAGTAAACCAGAGGTGTCACGGTCAAGCCTCGTCACAATATGAGCAGTAGATGCTAGACCTTGTTGTTGAAAGTAACCGCATACTAGATTGGCTATGCTGTTAGAAGGATGCTCCCTTGAGGGAATGGTACTTTGATAGGCTGGTTTATTAAGGACTAAAATAGCATCGTCCTCATAAACAATGGAAAGATTACCATATTCAACACCTAGACCTTCACTTTTCTCTTCAGGAGGAAACTTCACCTCAACCTGATCGCCAATGTGTAAGATATGTCTGACATTGCATTCCACTTTATTGACAGTTAATAAGCCACCATCAAATTTAATGGCTGTTAACGCTCGCTTTGAGATTCGCCACTCTTGTAAGGCTTCCCGCAATATTTGCCCTTCCTTTTCTGCAATAAAACGTAGCGTAAATCTTGTATCCATCTTATTCATTTGCGACAAATGATTCGTGCACTCGCTCCCAGAATGGGAATGGACGAAAACGGGCAAAGCGGACACGTTCATTTGCTACATTAAAGGCAATTGACTTCACATCGCCTTGTGTGACTTGCAAATGATCCACAGTCATATTAAAGTTTTGATCATTAACAGGACGTAATATACAGTGATGATGCGCTGGTAGGATTAACGGTGAACCAACTGTACGGAAAACGCGATTATTAATGGATGCAATTTCTGTGATTTGTAGTGCCGCTAGTGTTGGGTGGATAATAGCTCCTCCAAGGGCTTTATTATAGGCAGTACTACCAGAAGGCGTTGATACACAAAGGCCATCTCCACGGAAACGTTCAAATTGATTACCATTTAACTCTACATCCATTACCAATGTGACATCAGGTGATTTTACTGTTGCTTCATTCAATGCTAAATACGTATTGGATTCCGCATTATGATGCTCTACTTTTACTTCTAATAGAGGATACTCCACTACATTAAAATCCTTTTTGGCAATAGAGAGAACAAGCTTTTCTAATTCAGATGGCTTCCAGTCAGCATAAAAACCTAAATGCCCTGTATGGATACCCACAAATGCAACTTGATCTAATAAATGTGAGTAGCGATGAAAAGCATGTAATAACGTACCGTCCCCACCAATAGAAACAACAATTTCTGGTGATTCCTCCTCATATGTTAGGCCAAAATCCTGTAAATATGTTTTGGCTAGCTCCATTAATTCGTTCGATTGTGCATCTCTACGTGATTGAATGGAAAATTTCATTGTATGTCACGCTCCTTCTCAGATAGTAAATTAGGATTCGATGCTTCTTTGTATTCACTAAAGTAAGCCTGTGCTTCCTGAATCTCACTGCGGATGGATGACATTTCCTCATCTAAACGGAAAGCGGCCTCTGCAGCACTTTGAAGACGATTTTTTATTTCCTCTGGGAACATCCCTTTATATTTATAATTTAATGAATGCTCAATAGATGCCCAGAAATTCATGGCTAGTGTTCGTATTTGAATTTCAGCCAAAACTACTTTTTTCCCCTGAATCGTCTCTACAGGATACTCTACAATCATATGATAGGAACGATACCCACTTGGTTTATTATGTGTAATATAGTCGCGCTCTTCTACTACACGCATATCTTTACGTTGGCGTATAAGTTCCGTCACTGTCGAAATATCATCTACAAATTGACACATAATTCGAAGGCCAGCAATATCTCCCAGCTCATCGCCTAATTGTTTAGAGGGCTCAAAGGCTAGTCCTTTTTCTAATGTTTTGTCATATATACTAGCTAAAGGCTTTACACGTCCAGTGACAAATTCAATTGGTGAATTTGCATTGACAATGCCAAACTGGGAACGCATACCCTTTAACTTCACTTTTAATTCATCTACTGCTTGTTTATAAGGACTTAAAAATATTTCCCATTGTCCCATCGCAAAAACCTCCCGACATTCGGTATCGAACAAAACCAACACCGTCTGTTCGTTTTGTCTTTTTATTCAGCGAGAATTGTCTTAAAGTGTTGCTCCACTGCTTGGACAAATTCTGCTCCATAATTGTAATTTCCTTCAATATTATACACGAGCATTTCTAATTCATCGTAGAAATTTGTAAGCTCAATCACTTTTTCACCTAGCTGTAGCTTTGGATTTTGCTTTTTTTGTAAAATATGTACAAGATTCTCCCAACTACTCGGTGGAAAACGCAAGTAATGATAGTCCTCTCCTGCATCAAGTAAATAAATAAATGCAAAGTCATCAGAATCTGCTATCAATTGTGCAGCAGGTTTTAACTGTAAATTTTCTTCATTGTCGTTTAAACTAAAATGAAGATGATCGTTTTCAAAATTCAATGTTTCAATTGTATAAATTTTACGCACATGCGGTTCCCCTTTTCGTCGTACTCTTCCTCTTATTTTATCATACAGGGTAAATAGTTGCAGTGTGTAAATGTTAAATCAAGAAATAATACTTTGTTCAAAATAGCTATGTTAAGCAGCAATTTGATTCAAATTAAATTGCCCTATGAACAAAACTAGAAAAATAAAAATAGATAGGTGAACAAAAATGGCACAACAACTTGAAATTGAATTTAAAAACCTTTTGACAAAGCAACAATATGAGCATTTACTACAAGAATTTCACATTCAAGAAAATGCTATTCATCGTCAAACTAATCATTATTTCGACACGCCCTCTCAAGCGATAAAAAATAGACAAAGCGGGCTACGAATTAGACAAATTGACAATTATTTTGAGTGTACGTTAAAGGAAAAAAGTGCGGCACACACACACATAGAAACAACGGATGTGTTAACTGCTGAGCAAGCTCAACTAACGATAGAGGGTAAAGGTTTTTATGCACACGAAGTAGCAAAAAGACTTGCTCAATATCATATTTCCCTTGATGAACTAGCCGTTTTTGGATCATTGACAACTGATCGTGTTGAAATACCGTATAAAGACGGTCTTCTAGTTTTTGATCATTCTTTCTATTTGCAGTGTGACGATTATGAGGTAGAATATGAATCAAAAGATGCAACAAAAGGAAATGTGATTTTCGACGAATTTCTACAGCAATATCAAATTGAAAAAAAAGCTTCAGATAAGAAAATCGCACGCTTTATGAAGGCTTTACAAGCAGAAAAAAATAATACGAATAGCTAAACTAATATCAACAGGAAAGGGTGACCAATTTCTTGGATATCCAGTCAATTAAAACGTTACTTGAAATTCAAGCATTGCAAACACTAGGAGCGACAGAAAACACATCTTCCAACTCTGTAACAGACAGTAGCTCGATGTTCTCTAATATGATTGGCGAATTGCTTGGAGATGCTACGACGGCTAGTCATGCAAAACTTTCTAGTCTACTTGGATTAAATGGTTCCTCTGCACTTCAAAATAACGTATCTGAAAACGCACAAGCCTTATTATATAAGGGCTCTAACGCCGTTTTCGTACCTCCCTATGTGCAAGCAGCATTAGCAAGCTCACAATCTAGTACAAAGCTTGATTCATATGTTTCAGATGATGTGATCGGTTCAACAGCGTATGCTAATTCATTATCAGGAGCAAATCAATATTCTTCAATCATTGAGAAGGCAGCAGCAACGTATAATGTACCTGAAAAGCTTATTGCTGCTGTTATCAAACAAGAGTCTAATTTTAATCCTTTAGCTCTAAGTCATGCAGGAGCGCAAGGCTTAATGCAATTAATGCCAAAAACAGCTCAGTATTTAGGGGTTTCAAATGCCTTTGATCCTGAGCAAAATATTATGGCTGGAGCTAAATATTTACGCCAAATGCTAGATAAATTTGATAATGATCCAACGCTTGCTTTAGCTGCTTATAATGCTGGAGCATCACGTGTTACAAAATATGGTGGTGTTCCACCTTTCAAAGAAACACAGAATTATGTCAAAAAAGTAATGAATTATTTTACAGTTTAATAGCATAATCACTGTTATTACGGTCTTTTTCAACAAATTTCACCCACGCTGGTGAAATTTGTGCTTTTCTAGCAAAAAACCTTTCGAAAGAGCGCTTTGTTTGTGTTAACGAAAAGACGTTGATAGAATGAAGGTAGTCACAAGAATTTCATATTTTCCTGATGACAAAGTATTACTTCTGCCTTGGCGATCGTACGTTGCGTTCAAACTTTCATCTCATCATCTTTAGAGTTGAGAGTCTTCTAGTGAATGAAGATACAAAAATTGTACTTTACGATATAAAGAATTAAAGGAGCATTTAACTTATGACTCGAAAATACACTGTTCCTTATGAGGAGCTGGGAGCTGAAAAACTGTCAGAACTTATTCATGCGTTCTATAAAAGAGTTGCACAGCATCCTGATCTTATTCCAATCTTTCCGAAAGATTTGACAGAGACAGCCCGCAAACAAATTCAATTTCAAACACAGTATTTAGGTGGTCCGAATCTTTTTACTGAGGAGCATGGACATCCAATGATGCGTGCACGGCATATGAATTTTGCTATTACACCTGATCGTGCTCAAGCATGGCTTGAATGTATGTCCGAAGCAATGGATGAAGTTGGGTTGGAAGGGAAGTTCCGCGAAACTTATTATCAACGTTTAGTATTAACAGCTCATCACATGATTAATACGCCAAATGACGATGAGGGGGAATTGTTACGTGAATAATATTCAAATGCTACAAGAGCCAACTCCAGTGATTACGACTGCTAATAAGCCTATTGAATTGTATATTTTCGTAGATCCACTTTGTCCTGAAGCTTACAGTATGCATGCTATTCTTCGTAAATTACAACTTGAATACAACCACTACTTTACATGGCGCTTTGTCCTAAGCACAGAGCTTTCGTCATTAAATTGTCTAAGTAAGCGTGTAAAGGGATGTATTTCAGGTATTGAACTCGACATAAATCACCCTGTTTTGCCTTCTATCGCTATTAAAGCAGCTGAATTACAGGGCAAACGTTCAGGTGCACGCTATTTGTCGAAATTACAAGAATATGTATTACTAAGCCATGAAGATGTAAATTCCTATGCTACACTATTAAAAATTGCAGAAGATGTTCAATTAGATATGAATGAATTCACTGCAGATTTTGGTTCAAAGGAAGCTGCACGTGCCTTCCAATGCGATTTATATATAAAACGCGAAATGGAAGTAGATGAAGTGCCGAGTATTGTATTTTTTAATGAATGCATTGAAGATGAGGGGCTTAAAGTTAGCGGTAGCTATTCCTATGAAGTTTATGAACATATTTTACAAGAGATGCTAGATGAACAACTTGTACGTCAACCCTTACCAACAATAGAAGAGTTATTTTCCAAATTTCATACAATCTCAACAAATGAAGTAGCTTTTATCTACTCATTAACTGAGCAAGCAGCTGAACGTGAATTAAAGAAACGTATGCTGCAACAAAAGATTGAACGAATTCAGACAGATCACGCTACACTATGGCGTATTAAATAATGCAATTATACTATTATCATAAAGAATAGGGACTCGACATTTTTTGTTGGGTCCCTATTTTTTAATGAATATTTTTAAATATAAATAAAGAAGCGCCTCTATCCTCGACAGATAGAGACGCCTCTTTTTCACAAAGGGGATGGGAGAAATGTTCACGTTCAAACAAAGGGGTGTATGTTTGTTTTGTGATTTATTTCACAAGATTTACTTTATCATGGAATAATAAATTTAGCAATGATACCGATAGTAGATTCACAAATTTGTCAAATAGAAAGCGATTACAGACAGTATTTTTCCAAGATGTGCACTTTCAAACATATAGAAATCAAAAAAAATCATTATTCTTTTCTTTTTTATTGGTAGGCGAATGATCAAAAAAAGGCTGTAGAAATTTTCCTACAGCCTCTCTAATTAATTATTTAACAATAATTTTTCCAACTCATCTAAACGTTCTTCAAATACTTTACATGCATCATCAATTGGTTTTGCCACGTTCATATCAACACCTGCCGCCTTTAATACCTCAATTGGGAAGTCAGAGCAACCTGCTTTTAAGAAGTTATTAATATAACGTTCAACAGCAGGTGCCCCTTCTTCTAAAATTTGTTTGCTTAATGCCGTAGCTGCTGATTTTCCTGTAGCATATTGATAAACATAATAATTGTAGTAAAAATGTGGGATACGTGCCCATTCTAAGCCGATTTCCTCATCTAAAGCAATATCCTCACCAAAGTATTGTTTATTTAAATCATAGTAAACCTCTGTTAAACGATCTGCCGTTAAAGATTCACCATTCTTATCCATTTGATGAATGCGATGCTCAAACTCTGCAAACATTGTCTGTCTGAAAACAGTACTTCTAAAGCCATCTAACCAATGATTTAATAAATATATTTTTTGTTGTGGATCTTCAATAGTCTTCAGTAAATAATCATTCAATAACTCCTCATTACATGTTGAAGCTACTTCCGCCACGAAAATGGAATAATCTCCATAGACAAAGGGTTGATTGTTACGTGAATAATAACTGTGTACACTATGACCAAATTCATGAGCTAGGGTGAAGAGGTTATTCACATTGTCCTGCCAATTCATTAATATATATGGGTTTGTTCCATATGCACCCGATGAGTAGGCACCACTGCGTTTCCCTTTGTTTTCTAAAACATCTACCCAGCGATTATCAAAACCACTCTGTACAATGCTTTGATACTCCTCACCAAGTGGTGCTAAAGCTTTCACTAAAATATCCTTGGCTTCATCATAAGTGACCTTCATCTCTACTTCCTTAACAAGAGGTACAAATAAATCCCACATATGCAACTCATCAACGCCTAATAGCTTTTTACGTAATGAAATATAACGTTGCATAGCTGGTAAATGTTTATGGATTGTTTCCACTAATTGATCATAAACATTTTCTGGAATAAAGTTATTGGACATTGCTGCCTCACGAGCAGAATCATAGTTTCGAATGCGTGCATTGACATTGTGTTTTTTCACATTCCCAGTTAATGTTGCAGAAAATGTATTTTTAAAATTACCATACGTTTCGTACATTGCTTTAAAAGCATTTTCTCGAACTGAGCGATCTTTACTTTCTAAAAACTTAATATAATTTCCATGTGTAAGCTGAACCTCTTCTCCATCTTCATTTTTCACTTTAGGGAAAACTAAATCAGCATTGTTTAACATCCCAAATGTATTTGAAGCTGTACCTGTTACCTCAGTCATTTGTGCCAGTAATGCTTCCTGTTCCGCCGGCAAAATATGAGGACGAGCCATCGTTATCTCTTTTAAGGATTGTTTATATAGTTGTAGGTCTTTATTTTCCTTTAGATATTGTTCTATTGTTTCTTCACTTAATGATAAAATCTCAGGTGTTAAAAACGATAGGGCAGCTGAGATACTAGTCGCTAGTGTTTGAATACGACTATTCATATCTTGATAGACGCTGTTTGTTGTGTCTTGGTCATAACGCATATGGGCATAAGTGTAAAGCTTCATTGCTCGTTCATAAATCTGGTCATGATAAGATAATACTGCTAATAAAGCATCTGCTCCATTTTTTAACGTACCTGCATAGCTAGATGCTTTCTTGGCAATTTCCGCGACTTCCTTAAACTCTTCTTCCCAAAGAGCGTCAGTTGCAAATATGTCTTCCAAACGCCAAGTTAGCTCTTCTGGAACTTCATTTCTTACTAAAACTTTGTTACTAGCCATGTGCCAGCCCCCTTATTATGTGAGTTTTTCCTATACTCTCATATTTTCTCAGTATATTGTGGCAATTGCAAATAAATGTGCATACACATGCTCACATATATCTGGAATATTATGGTTTTGATAATTTTTCGCAAATATGGCTCCATAATTTTGAATAGCCTTCACTGCTTGATCTGTAATATCCATATTTTGTTCACTTAAAAAATATCGAATTTCGCTTTTATTTAGTTCATGGGGCAATTGCTGAATACCCCGGCAAAAATAATGTAAAATGGTTTGCCATTCGAGAGAGAACATTGGAATTGCTTCACTAGCTTTTACAGGTATACCTACGTAATCAGGCATAGCAGTAAGAGTAAAACCTAATTCATAGCAACTACGTAAAAATGCATCCTGTACACCCTTATGATTATGTAGTAGCCGCTGATAGGCAAATTGCCGACAGTATCTTTTATAAAGCTGCCAATATAGCCTGAATTCTTCTATTGTAATCACTACAGGCTCATAAAATGGAAAGTGCTGCTTATTAGTAGTTATTTCTTGAACTTTTCCTATAAAAGTATGTCCATAAACAGGCAAAAGATTCGTCCAATAAATAAATCTAGCCGTTTTTGCATCATAGGTTATTAAATAGGGCTGGTCTTGCGCTGTATACGCAATTACTTTTTGCAAAATAGGGGAAATGTTGAGCTTTTGAATGCCTTGTAGAGATGAATTTTTTAGAGGTGTCTGAAAAAGCCATAATACCTGAATAGCATTTTTCTTATATCCCAATGTACGTGATAACCATTTTTCATGAGTGATTGTGCTACATTGAAATTCAATAGCAACCTGCCTTCGATCACTCGTTACAAGTAAATCTGGCCGCTGCGAAAGCTTTTTTAAATAAGGCTCTAGCATTACTGTATGCCCTATCTTTTTTAGCCATTCGAATAATTGTAGTTTTCCTTGCAAGTGAAGTTGTGACTCACCCTCGGCAAATAACTGGGCACAGTTATTTTTTGATTGATGAGCAAAATGAGGGATATTATATTTACCGATTTTAAGGTGAACAGGATGCTGACATTGTGGGCAATAAAATTTCATAAATCGCCTATATCTTTGCAAATCTTCCCTCGTATATTGATATGGGAGAAAAAGCTGCCGCTCCTCATTATAGGCAATTAACATAAAATCGTCTCCTTTTTGCCTAATTGTAAGGAAGTACTTATCTAGCAACAACTATTTAACGGCTTTTTCTTGAAATTTAAAAATTAAACTCAAAAAAGACTGTAAACAACTTGATTGAATCAAGGGTTTACAGCCTAAAAGGTAAATTATTTAATGAAAGTATTTGCGCACTGTTTCAAAGCAATTAAATTCCATAATTTTTTCACCGTATTCCTCTAAGCGATGAATTGTGAAATTTGATGGACTTAAAAATTCTTTGATAACAGCATTTCTGTCGTGACGATTTAAATCTTCGTCAGCGTTTACAAAATCAACTACTAGATAGTACCAACCTTCATATTTGAACAATGAGGAATCCACTAATTCGTCTGTCATACGTTTCGCTACAGGGATTAACTCATCAATATCTTTAAATTTATAAACATAAATATCTGTATCCGTAAATAATTCTGACTCATCTATGTCACCAAATTGAGTTAGCTGGCTAAGAAGATCCTCTCCAACTTCATCAAAAGGGGCATACATATCTTTTTGTTCATCAAAATGCGAATGACCATCTAATGTTTCACCGTCTTTTAATATGTGTGCACGTGTGACAATGATTTCCAAGCCTACTTCAGACGCATTGATATGAATCCAAATCGGACCTTCAACATCAAAATAATCATCCGTATTTACTTCATCAATCATATCCCAAAAAAGTTGTTCACCCTTTGCTCGATTGTACCAAATTTCTTCACGACTATTGCCGCGATCCTCTATATCATTGTACGTAATAAAGAGCTTGAGTGTATTTTCATTTACACGTTCGATGTCCACTAGACCTCATCTCCCTTCACTGTCATTTGTCGAAAAACAGTTTTGTTTCATTAGTATGCTTTTATTCATCTTTTTTAACCTTCATACTCCATTTGTTTTTCAACCTTTGACTACACTACAGTAAAACTGTTGAGCAACCGATGAATCGATCAATTTTTATTTCACAGTTGTCTCTAATTCTATTGTATGCTGTTCCGTCATAAAATGAAAAGGATATACACCGTTTCACAGAAGATATTTGAATTATTGAAATTGTAGTAAACTATTTATCTTAAATCAAGTTTAACATACTTTAACGGAAATATATGACTTTTCCCTACTATTTATTATACTTTATATAGAGGATTTTACATAAGTAAAACACAAAAAAATAGATGTCACAATAGGATTTGTAACATCTACTATTTATTCTATGCAGTAAAGGGAAAAATTAGTTCACCATGCGCTGTGCTTCTTGTAATTGATAAGCACGAACCTTACGAGGTAAGAAACGTCGAATTTCATCCTCATTATAGCCAACCTGTAAACGTTTTTCATCTAAAATAATGGGACGGCGTAATAGACCTGGATATTCTTGAATTAATTCATATAAACGTTGCAATGGTAAGCTTTCAACATCTACATTTAATTTTTGGAAAATCTTCGAACGCGTTGAAATAATTTCATCTGTACCATCCTCTGTCATCCGTAAAATTTTTTTAATTTCACTAATGCTTAACGGCTCAGAAAATATATTCCGTTCTGTATATGGAATTTCATGCTCCTCTAACCATGCTTTCGCTTTTCGACAAGACGTACAACTTGGTGAAGTAAATAATGTTACTATCATACTGACACATCCTTCCTTTTAATCGTTATCTATAAACCAGTGTGTTAAATTAGAATTAATGTAATGTAAAACTACATAACCATTATACAGTACTCTATGGTGTTTGAATATAGTTCCAATAAAAAAAAAGACAAACCTTTATCTCGAAATATTCTGTTTATTTATACAGCTTTCATTATAAGAACTTCTTCTTTACATGTCTAACGAACTACTATTAATATTCCCATTTACAAAGCATTTTAAACCTTCCATTTTCCCTTGTTTTTGTTCTCATTTAAAATTTTTAAACGAGAATATTGTCAATTCAGTGTGTACAAATTAGACGTTTATTGCATAATTTTGGTTGCAATTTCTAATAAAAAACATGCTTAGTAAGCATATAATTTTTTTCTGCAAAAAAACACCGCCAAAAGTCTGACTTTACATACTTGCAATTTACTAAGTCTTTATAATATAATTTTTTGCAATACATCAAATAAGTCTTTAGAGAGATGAAAGACTGTTTTTGAATGAAGTAAAAACTTTGACGAAGAGTAGTACATATGCATTTTACACGTTTAGAGAGTCTGTGGTTGCTGTAAACAGATCGTGTAAGCATCTGGAATGGACTTCCGAGTTAGCTTTGCGAACGACTAAGTATGTTTATTAGCAATGCTCGTCCCTTCACGTTACGAAGTAGAGTGGCCTTTAATTGGCAAGCTGGGTGGTACCGCGGATTCAAACATCATTCGTCCCTTCATTAGTAATCTAATGAGGACGCATGATGTTTTTTTATTGAATAAAAAAAGAAGCCTCAGCTAAGTAATTATGTAATAGACAACACTCTGAGGTAATGAATTCAAGGAGGAAATGACATGACAACTATTTTTTCTGGCGTACAGCCAACAGGAATTGTAACCTTAGGGAACTATTTAGGTGCGTTCAAGCAATTTCCTGCATTACAGGATGAGGGCAATGCAATCTACTGTATCGTAGATCAACATGCAATAACAGTGGCACAGGATCCTCAAGAATTACGTCAAAACATCCGTAATCTAGCTGCTACCTATATCGCTACTGGGATTGATCCTAAAAAATCTACACTATTTATTCAATCAGAGGTACCAGCTCATGCACAGGCAGGCTGGATGCTACAATGTGTTGCATCAATTGGAGAGCTTGAACGTATGACCCAATTCAAGGATAAATCTCAAGGTAAGGAGAGTGTATCAGCAGCTCTTTTAACATACCCACCATTAATGGCAGCTGACATACTTCTATATAACACAAATATTGTACCTGTAGGTGATGATCAAAAGCAGCATATTGAGCTTACTCGTGATCTTGCAGAGCGCTTTAACAAACGTTATGGTGACGTTTTAACGATTCCTGAAATCCAATTACCAAAGGCAGGAGCCCGCATTAAATCATTGCAAGAGCCTACGAAAAAAATGAGTAAGTCTGATCCAAATACAAAAGCAACCATTAAGCTTTTAGATACAGCAAAAGATATTGAAAAGAAAATTAAATCGGCTGTCACTGACTCTGATGGTATTGTCGTATTTGACATGGAAAATAAACCTGGTGTTTCTAACCTACTAACAATCGAATCAGCTATTTCAGGCATTGCTATCGAGGATCTTGTAAAAAAATATGAAGGTGTAGGCTATGGTGGATTCAAACAGGGTGTTGCCACAGCAGTTATTGATCACCTGACACCAATTCAAGAGAAGTTCTATCATTTGGTAGAATCTTCCGAATTAGATATTATTTTAGATGAAGGTGCTGAAAAGGCAAATGCTATTGCAAGTGCTACATTAAAACGCATGGAAGAAGCAATGGGCCTTGGCCGTACACGAAAATAAAAATGGGTTTAATGCTTGACCAAATTTAGGGTATACTAATGTTCATACTTTATCTTCTTGGCTAGAAATCTTTTCAATACGAAGATCAAGGACAATAGCTCCTAGCACAATAGCTGATCCTAGAGCTATATAAAATTCTGTTGTATGCATCATAAATTTAAAGACAACGATCCAGGAGTACCCAAGTGTTCGATAATTTAAATACAATATAAGATTCCCTACTGAGAGAATTATTAAACCGTAGCTCATTAAAAATAAAAAAAGACGGAACATGGTCGCAGCATCCTTTCAATTTATTTCTCATTATCATCTATTCGAAAAAAAAGAAAAAAAGACGTCAGCCTTGTAAAATTAGGCTGACGTTTTTTAAAATTTAGTAATTATCCCTCGTATTTTTTAAATAGAAGACTAGCATTATGCCCACCAAAGCCAAGTGAATTACTTATTGCATACACAATGTTTGCTTCTCGAGCTTCATTTGGAACATAGTCTAAATCGCATTCTGGGTCTGGCTCATGTAAATTAATTGTTGGCGGTAAAATACCTTCTTTCAGTGCTAACGCTGTAAAAATAGCTTCAATACCACCAGCAGCACCTAATAAGTGCCCTGTCATCGATTTTGTAGAACTCATTGCTAGTTGATAGGCATGCTCACCAAAGGCTTTTTTTACTGCCTGTGTTTCAAATAAATCATTATAAGGTGTGCTTGTTCCATGTGCATTAATATAATCAACCTGTGAAGGTTCCACGCCTCCATCCGCTAACGCTTGTAGCATTGCACGTGCAGCACCCTCTCCTTCTGGTGCAGGAGCCGTAATATGATGAGCATCTCCTGTTGCACCGTAGCCAAGTACTTCTGCATAGATTTTTGCACCGCGTGCTTTGGCATGCTCGTATTCCTCTAGAATAACAATACCTGCACCCTCACCAATAATAAAACCATCTCGATTTTTATCGAATGGACGGCAAGCTGCTTTTGGATCTGTATTTAAAGATAGTGCTGTATTGGCACAGAAGCCTGCAACAGCCATCGTCACGATCGGTGATTCAGCTCCACCCGAAATCATTACATCTGCGTCACCACGTTCAATTACTTTAAATGCATCACCAATTGAGTTTGTACCAGAAGCACATGCAGTCACTGAGCAAGAGTTAATACCCTTTGCGCCTAAATGTATCGACACTTGACCTGAAGCCATATCTGGAATCATCATCGGAATAAAGAATGGGCTTACACGTCTTGCACCACGCTCTTGGAACGTTAAAAATTGTTGTTCATATGTCTCCATACCACCGATACCAGAGCCAATCCAAACACCTGCACGTGGTGCTAGCTCCTCATCAATTGTTAATTGTGCATCTTCCATTGCCATGATAGACGCTGCAAGGGCATAATGTGTAAAGCGATCCATTTTACGAGCTTCTTTACGATCAATATATTTTTCAATATCAAAGTCTTTCACTTCAGCAGCAATTTTTGCTGCGAAAAGATCCTTATTTAAACGTGTTAATTCGCCAATACCAGATTTTCCAGCTTTAATGTTAGTCCAAGTTTCTTCGATGCTATTTCCTAGTGGTGTAACTGCGCCAATTCCTGTAATTACTACTCGTCGTTTACTCATTGTCTTACTCCCCTCAAGCATTTTTCTTTATTATTTTCCCCATCGCATTGCAACAGCGCCCCATGTTAAACCGCCGCCAAATCCAACAAGTACCAATAAATCATCATCTTTAATCTTACCTGCTTCAAGCTCTTCAACCAAAGAAATGCCAATGGATGCTGCTGAAGTATTACCATATTTATGAATGGTTTTTGACATTTTTTCAGGTGGTAGCTCCAGTCGTTCTCGAGCAGACTCCATAATTCGGATATTTGCCTGATGTGGCACTAAGAAGTCCACATCTTCTTTTGTTAAGCCTGCTTTATCTAGTACATTAACGGCAGACTCACCCATCTGGCGCACAGCAAATTTAAACACTTCTCGACCATTCATGGCAATAGTATCTTGCTGTGTTAAATACAGATTCTTTCCTCCTGTACCATCAGCACCGAGTTCAAATGATAATATGCCTCTACCTTCCGATACGGGGCCAACTATTGCTGCACTCGCTCCGTCACCGAATAACACAGCCGTATTACGATCATTCCAGTCGATAACCTTTGATAGCTTTTCAACACCTACTACTAAGACATATTTATAAGCATTTGCTTCTACAAAATGCTTTGCTGTCACTAAACTATATATAAATCCTGCACAAGCTGCAGCCTGGTCCATCGCTGCTGCATTCACTGCACCAATTTGCTCCTGAACCATACATGCTACACTTGGAAATGTTTGATCTTGTGTTACTGTGGCTACTAGGATTAAACCGATTTCTTCAGGTGTAATACCTGCATTTGCAATAGCCTCTCTTGCTGCAGCAACTGCTAAATCTGAAGTTTCCTGATTGTCTGCGGCAAAATGACGCTCTTCGATCCCTGTTCGAGTTCGAATCCATTCATCTGAAGTATCCATAATTTTTTCTAAATCAAAATTTGTCATAACCTTCTCTGGAACGTATTTGCCTATTCCTATAATACCAGCGTTCATTTAGCAACCCCTCTGCTTTCTTACTATCAATTATTAGTAACTGGTCATAATTATAACTCATAATGAAGGAGGGGTGCAAGATGAATTAAAATTAATGCCCATTGCCCTAATATGAATGGAAGGGACTGGTAGATGTTGGAATGGGGTCTTGATAATAGTGGCTCTCTTTTCTTATATGGGGCGTCTACATTTCTTGTTGAGTAACTTCTCTCTCCACTCTATTTGAATGTGACCCCCACTTATTGAGCACTTGAAATATGTGATGAAGTAACGTACCACACTATGCAAGCAGAACAATCAATACTACTAAAAAAACTCTAAACACTTGTTGTGACAATTTCGCCATGTTTCACAGAAAAGCTTCTTTTTTTTTCGATTTATGTTATGATATGATAATGAATATGTAGTAAAACTTTATAATATAAAAAGTTCGGTTGAGGTGAAATTAATGCAATATATCATAACATTCATATGGTCATTTATACTAGTATCAATGTTAAACTATGTAGTAAGCTCTGTACTTGGTGCACCATTTGATTTTAAATCAGGTGCAATCGTTTCTGTTGTATTCTCCATTTTAATTTTTATTATTGGTGCAATTTTACCAAACGAGCCAACACCAGAAGCGACAGACCATCATTAATTAAAAAACCTGTTTCATTTTACGTGAAACAGGTTTTTTTCTTGTTTATTTTTCAACGACACATTGGCCATCATGCATTCTAACATGCAATGTTTCTCCTGGTAATACCTCACCACGTAGTAATTCCTTCGCTACGGCCGTTTCGATATAACGTTGAACAAAGCGTTTTAATGGTCTTGCACCAAATTGTGCATCTGCACCCTGTTGGACAACCCAGTCAATTACTTCTTGATCCACCAGTAGAGTAATCTCCTGTTCTGCCACTCGTTTGACCAGCTGTTCAACATATTTCCAAGCAATGGCAGTGAAATGTTCATCTGATAGTGCGTGGAACATAATGATATCATCCATACGATTCAACAGCTCTGGTTTAAAGTGCTGACGCAATGCTGCCATCACTAAATTTTCAACTGTTGCATCTCCTTCTTGCGCCTCCATTAAATAATTAGACCCAATATTAGATGTTAAAATCACTACAGTGTTTGTAAAGTTAACCATACGACCCTGGCTATCCGTAATGCGACCATCATCTAAAATTTGCAATAAAATATTTGCTACATCTGGGTGTGCTTTTTCAATTTCATCTAGAAGGACAACAGAATACGGATTACGACGAACAGCCTCTGTTAATTGTCCCCCTTCCTCATAGCCAACATAACCTGGGGGTGCACCTACAAGACGTGATACGCTATGTTTCTCCATGTATTCACTCATATCAATACGAATAAAGTGATCCTCTGAATCAAACAACTGAGCAGCTAAAGCTTTGGCAAGCTCAGTTTTACCAACACCTGTTGGTCCAAGGAATAAAAAGCTACCAATTGGACGATGCGGATCCTTGATACCCGCTCTTGCACGCCATACAGCTTCTGTAACAAGCTGAACAGCATTATCTTGTCCAACGACACGCTCATGCAATGTGTCCTTTAAGCGCAATAACTTTTCACGTTCACCCTCCACTAATTTCATTACGGGTATCCCTGTCCAACGAGAAACAATGGAAGCAATTTCTTCAGCAGTTACTTCTTCACGCAAGATGCGTGATTCCGTACCACTCTCTAATTGTTTCTCCATTTTCTGAATTTCCTTTTCCAAAGTAGGTATTTTCCCATGACGTAATTCAGCAGCTTTATTTAAATCATATTTGCTTTCCGCCTCATCTAAATCACGGCGATATTTGTCTAGTGTTTCACGCTTCTTTTGAATACCATGTAAAGCTTCTTTTTCTGCTTCCCATTGTTTGCGCATGCCTTCTGAGGATTCCTTGAGCTTTGTTAACTCCCCGCGCAATTGCTCTAACCGTTTTTTACTTGCCTCATCTTTTTCTTTACGCAGTGCCTGCTCCTCAATTTCTAGCTGCATAATACGACGTGTCACAGCATCCAATTCCTGTGGCATAGAATCTATTTCAGTTCGGATCATGGCACATGCTTCATCGATTAAATCAATAGCTTTATCTGGTAGAAAACGCTCTGTGATATAACGATTTGAAAGTTCCGCCGCCGCTACAATGGCGCGATCATGGATACGTACCGCATGATGTAGCTCAAAGCGCTCCTTAAGGCCGCGTAAAATAGAAACTGTATCTTCTATTGAAGGCTCACGCACAAGTACTTGCTGGAAGCGTCGCTCTAAAGCTGGATCTTTTTCAATATACATTCGATATTCATCTAATGTTGTGGCACCAATACAATGAAGCTCCCCACGTGCAAGCATTGGTTTCAGCATATTTCCAGCATCCATTGCTCCATCTGTTTTTCCTGCACCTACAATGGTATGAATTTCATCAATAAATAAAATAATCCGTCCTTCAGATTCCTTTACTTCCTTTAAGACGCCCTTTAAGCGCTCTTCAAATTGACCTCGATAGCTTGCTCCAGCAATGAGAGCACTCATATCAAGCTCATACAAGACGCATTCTTTTAAACCCTCAGGGACATCCCCTTTTACAATACGTTGTGCTAATCCCTCAACAATAGCTGTCTTACCGACACCAGGCTCTCCGATTAACACAGGATTATTTTTTGTTTTACGTGTTAAAATACGAATAACATTGCGAATTTCCTCATCACGCCCAATAACAGGGTCCATTTTGCCATTTTTAACTTCTTCAATTAAATTTCGTCCAAATTGCTCTAAGGGCTTTTGGTTATCTGTTTGTTGAAACTGCATAATTAGCACTCCTTTTCAATAATGTTTAGCATAATTTCTATACCCATTTTTTAACTATGTTTGACCTTTTTTGACTAACTTTATTTTACATGAACCTATAAAATATGACAAAGAAAAAGCACTAAAAATTTACACTTAAAAATTGAAATTACGTTATAATAATAGTATGTTTCTTCGTTTTTATATCGAAATCCACCATTCTTTTGTGATAATAGCCAATTATTACAAAAAGAAAGCGATGTGTTGAAGATATGGTATTAATGGATAATATGCATGAGAAAATTCAAGATCTTTTTCAAAAGCATGGAATATTTATTAAAGTAAATAAAGGGAATAAAATTTTTTTAGAGGGTGAACGAGCAAAGGAAATCTACTATATTAAAACGGGTGTTGTGTCAATAAGCCAAGAAACGGAGAGCGGTAAGGAATTAACCATTCGGATATGTGGTCCAGACAGCATTATTGGAGAGGGTTCATTATTTTGTAATCTTTCTTATAATTCTATGACTGCAAAGGTTTTAGAGTCTTCTACGCTATATGTTTTAAGCCGCCAATCGTTAGAGCTCTTATTAGTAGAACAACCTTCTCTTATGGTGGAGTATATGAAGTGGCTACAGGCAGAAAATTTAAAGCATCAAAGTCGTTTACGCGATTTAGTGTTAAATGGTAAAAAAGGCGCTTTATTTTCAACCCTAATTCGACTTTCAAATACCTATGGCAAACGTTTAGAAAATAACACTATTTTTATCGATTGCCCTTTAACCAATACAGAAATTGCAAATTTGTGTGGAACGAGCCGAGAAATGATTAATCGCATGCTCAATGATTTAAAAAAGCATCATATTTTATCTTTTGATAAAGGCTATATTACCATTCACGATTTACAATTTTTAAAGGATGAAATTGCCTGTGAGAATTGTCCATTGCAAATATGCCGTATCGATTAAATCGTTACAAGTTAAATCCCCGCTTACCGTTATAAGCGGGGATTTATTTATCTTCATTCATTTCAGTAGGTGTCCAAACAACTACTGAAATAGTGGAACTCAGTCTAAAAACGCAACGTCCTGTGGCAATTTATCTGTGCGAAAGCAATGCGGCAGCTACAATTATGCCAAGGCGAAATTGATTTATCGAACACCTAACGCCATTTTGGCATAGCGTGACATTTTATCCTTTGACCATGGTGGGTTCCATACAATGTTGACATTTGTTGATTTTACTTCTGGAAGTTCACCTAGAGCTGTATTAACTTGGTCCACAATGACTGGTCCGAGCGGGCACCCCATAGATGTTAATGTCATAGTAACAGTCGCCACACCCTCATCATCTAAATCCACATCATATACTAAACCTAAGTTGACTATATCAATACCAAGCTCAGGGTCAATTACATTCTCTAATGCACCTAACATGCTATCTTTCATATCTTGATCCATTTTATTTCTCCTTTCAGCGTAGTGTTAACCTTATCATAGCAGATGCATCTTATTATGCCAAATGCTGTGCAAGCCATTCAGTCGCTGCTAACATGCCCTCTCGTGACACAGCATGTCCTGCTTTTTTTTCTGCAATAAATTTTAGGTCCTCAGGGTTTGTCTCATAGTATTTGCATAAAGTTAAATAAAAATCATACGTTTCTTTAAAAGGGACGGTTTTATCCTTTTCTCCATGCCAAAAAAGTACTGGGCGACGCGCAAATTTTTCTGGTGTTAGAGTGATATCATAAGTGGCAAGAAGCTCATTCGCCTGCTGTATTTCTTCCTCTGACATTGGCCAATGCATCCCGTTTTTCGCAAACTGCTGTAGCTGGTATTCACCTAATTTTACAAAGCCTGGTGCCCCCATACATACTGCCGCGGTTTGTATCCACTCATAGCGCTTTAAGCAACTAGACGTGACAATTCCTCCCATCGACGTACCAGCAATACCAATTTTATCATGCACTAATAAATGTTTATTCTTTAATCCATTATATAATTGTTCAATCTCATGGATAGAATTTAAAACAATATCCCAGAAATGTATGTTCATTTGCATCTCACTTAGACCCTCACTACGTTCACCATGGAATTTTGCATCCGGTAAAAGGACACGCACCCCTTTTTCGACTAATTGATATGCATAATGTAAGTTATGTTCTTTCGCACTCATAAAACCATGTAAGAAAATTACAACGGGGGTTTCTTCATTCATATCATCATTATGTATATGCAATAACGGAATATTTCCCCACACTTCTTTTTCTACAATCATTTTTGTCACTCCCAACTTTTGTCTCCTCTTTATGTTAGCAAACTTTTTTCACTGTGACAAAATTTTGACGAATGGATAACAAAGAGATACTATTCAAACTATAGGAAAGGGGCAACGAGCTATGAAACCTCATTTAATCGTTTTAGATTTAGACGGTACTTTGTTAACTGATCAACAGCAAATTTCAGCAAAAACAAAAAAAACATTATTCCAGGCTAAGGAACAGGGTCACCAGATTATGATTGCTACTGGTCGACCATATCGTGCAAGTGATATTTACTATCATGAGCTTGGCCTTACAACACCTATCGTAAATTTTAATGGTGCTTACGTTCATCATCCAAAAAATGCTGCATGGCAGACTGTGCATACACCAATCGATTTAGGGGTTGTACATGATGTCGTCGATTCAATTAATACCTATGAATACGAAAATATTATTGCTGAAGTAAAGGATGATATTTACGTGCATACAGAGGATGAGCGAATATTAAATATATTTAATATGGGGAATCCAAAAATTACGCTTGGCGATCTTTATACACACTTATTAGAAAATCCAACAAGCCTTCTGATTCAAGCAAATGAGGTAAACTCAATGATTATACGTGATCATTTGCAGGCTGTACATGCAGAGGTTATTGAGCACCGTCGCTGGGGTGCACCACTTCATATTATTGAGATTGTTCGACGCGGCTTAAATAAAGCAGTAGGAATTGCACATGTGGCTAAGGATTTAGGAATTCCACGTGATCGGATTATCGCATTCGGTGATGAAGATAATGACTTAGAAATGATTGAATATGCTGGAGTAGGTGTAGCAATGGGTAATGGGATTGCGTCCTTAAAAAATATCGCTAATGAAATTACAACATCCAATAATGATGACGGTATTGCTAAATTACTCATTGAACGCTTAAAATTATCATAGTTAGTAAGTTTTCACAAAAACATCTACTGTATAGACCTCATTTATTTGGGCAATGTTAATCTATTTATTAAAATGCTAGTGTTACTCAAATTAAAGTAAAAAAATGTATGTAGGGGGACAAAATGATGAAGATTTTTACTGATAGCGGATGTGATCTACCAAAGTCTTACTACAAAGAAAATGATATCGTTCTGCTACCATTACGAGTGCATTTGAACAACAATGAATATGATGATGTCATGTCGATTGATTCAAAAGAGATTTACAATGCTATTCGTCAAGGTGCTCGCCCAAAAACATCTCAAGTATCACCGGAGCTTTTTCTGAAGCACTTTGAAAATCTAGCAAAAAATGAGGAGGAAGGTATTTATATCGCCTTTTCATCAGAATTATCTGGCACCTATAGTACAGCTGTCATGATTCGCAATCAAGTACAAGAGCAATATCCATCACTTAAATTGGCGATTATTGACTCTAAATGTGCCTCATTGGGTCATGGGCTAGTGATCGAAGAAGCGGTTCGTCTTCGAGACCTAGGAGCTCCATTAGAGGACATCGAAGCTAGAATTACTGCCCTAGCCCCTCAAATAGAGCACCTTTTTACAGTTGAGGATTTAGACTATCTTGCCAAGGGTGGGCGTGTATCAAAGGCAAGTGCTTTTTTAGGTGGGCTTCTAAGTATTAAGCCTATTTTAAATGTAGAAGATGGTAAGCTTGTTCCTATTGAAAAATCGCGTGGGCGCAAAAAAGCAATTGCTCGCATGTTAGAATTAATGCAAGAGCGCGGTGGGAATTTCTCTGAGAAAGTTGTTGGTATTAGCCATAGTGATGATGCTGCCTTTGCAAGCGATGTAAAAGCCGCCATCCAAGAAAGATTTTCTCCTAAAGAAATACAAGTAACTATGATTGGTTCAGCTATCGGTTCCCATGTAGGACCAGGTACAATCGCTATCTTCTTTACGAATAAAAGCTATCATGCTTAAGACAAAAACCCCTTTACACCGAAAAGTTGTGTAGAGGGGTCTTTAATATTATGCATCTTGCTCCTGACGACGGACTTTACCACGTTTAATGATTACAAAGACAAACCCTATAAATATTACCCATACTAATCCAAGTGCTATCATATAGGGAATATTGAATCCTTCATCATTTTTAACCTGATAAATCTCAACCATTTCACGATCTAAAATAACAGGATAAACATCCTTTTCATTAATACGAACCTTTTCCTCATGTAAAATACCATTTAGCATTTTACCTTCGCCTAGCTGGGTTGGTGTTAAATCCACACGCTGTGTTTTCCCCGTATTGTTGACCATGATGACCCACTTCTCTTCATCAGATGTACGTGTAAACACAAGTAAACCATTTTCATTCGTGATAACTTCAAAATCACCTTTACGTAATGTGGCAGATTTATTGCGCAATGATTGGACATTTTTAATATATTTGATAAGTTCTTCATCTGTTTTAAAGTTGAAGATTTGATGCGTATCTGGCTTCGCTTCACCATTCATTGCAATTTCTGTACCATATTGCACAATAGGAGTTCCTGGTAACATAAATAAAGTACCCATTGCCATTTTTAATCGAGTTGGCGGGAACATATTTTCATTTGCAGAATCAAATGTAAAACGATGTGTTTCTAAAGAATCCACCATTATTTGTGTTGGTTTATCACCTGTAAAAGGCTCCATTAGCTTGGACGAATCCATATCAACATTTTTGAAAATATTACGATAAATATCGGCTGTTTCAGGTGAAAAACTTGCATCAAAATTGGCATCACTTGCTTCATTTGAAATGATATAGAGAGACTTTTTTGCATCTTTTAATGCTGCTATAACTTTATCAACGAATGCGGTATCAGCATCTGCAATATTTGTTAAACGAATTCCACCAATATCATATGTAGAGACAAAGTCTGTTGCTGATTTTATAAGTGCTTCTTGCACCTCTTTGTTCGTTAAGTCCCACTGTACTTGCCCATTATTTGTGGAAGCAATCCAATTTTGTTTCGCAGAATCTTTTGCCCACTCATGGTTGGGACTTACATTGTTGAGTGGAAAATCAACCATAATGGCCATATTTTTAGCTTTATAGGCTTCTACAACACTTTGAAATTCTTCCGAAGTTCCAAAATGTCGTTCGATTGTCGAGTAGCTTGTTGGCATTGAACCATCATATTTTTCTGTAGAAAAAATAGGACCAATAGAAACAATCGTATAGCCCATTTCGCCAATGAAATTCAGCTTATCTTGTAAACCTGTAAAATCGCCCCCTGCAAACTTTGAAGGGTCTTGTGTATTTGTATCAAAATCGTTAGTGCCCGAACCATTAAAGAAACGGTCAACGAGTAAATCATAGATGCTTTCTTCTGCAATTGTTCTTGTCGACACTTCATCAGCATGTGCAACTGGTATTGCACTTATTAATGAAGTTGCTAGTAAAAGCGTTGCAGCTGTTGCACTTATCCACTTCTTGAATTTCACTTTCATTCCCTCTCTTTCAAACCAATCCATCGTCATTTTACCAAATAAAACAGTTACGTAGCTATCATTTCAAAATATTTTCCGAAAATGCAAAATGAATTACGACAAAAAGGTGTCAACTTTCCCTTATGAGGTCCTTTAATGGGGAGCTAAGCAGTTTTCTTCCTGGCGGAGCAAATTTTTGGCATACCAAAGCTGTTCTTTACTCTACCCGAGCGTTTTTTCTTTATACCTGAGCAGTTTTTGTCCAACCCGAGCGTTTTTCGATATACCTGAGCAGTTTCCCGTCCAACCTGAGCGATTTTTCGTTATACCTGAGCAGTTTCACATCCAACCCGAGCAATTTTTCGATATACCTGAGCAGTTTCTCGTCCAACCCGAGCGATTTTTCTGCTAAAATTTCTATGATTTTTTACAAAAAATAAAAGTCGGGAAGCGAAAACTTCACGACTTTTCCAAAGATTATGCTAAGAAATCTTGACCCATTGGCAGCTTGAAGCCTAGGAACAATGTGATGAATAGGAATAATGCAAATAAAATCCAGAACATAACTGTTGATTTATTTTTCTTTTGGCGAACTAATACCATTTCCATCATACCGATAACTAAAATACCGCCTAGGAATTTAAAGCCATAAAGCATTCCCATGCCATAATTTCTTCCCTCATTAAAGAGTGCGATACCAGTAATGATAACTAAAATGTAGAATAAACGTAATGTCATATGTAAGCCCTTTGACTTATTGCCCGTAAATGAAGCAATTAAAAAAATGACAATAGCAATTACCCAAGTTGTAATATGCACATGTGTTTGGCTTGTTAAAAAACTCATTTTCTTTCACCTCATATTCTTTTTTCTATCAAATTCTATCCTATCATGGGATGGAAAGGGTTTCAAACATTACAATAGTGTTCACATAATATACTTAAAAATCCGCGGAGAAAAAAACTCACGCGGATTAAAAAAATTATTCAAAATGATTTACTAATGTACCAATGCCCTGAATCGATACTTTTACAGTATCTCCTGCTTGTAAAAATTGAGGCGGATTCATGCCTTTGCCAACACCAGCTGGCGTACCTGTTAATATTACATCACCTGGCTCTAAAGTTACATGTTGAGATAAAATAGATACGAGCGATTCTACAGTGAACATCATATCCTTAGTGGAGCCATTTTGACGCACTTCATCATTTACTTTTGTGACAATTGTTAAATCTTGAGGATTTGGAATTTCATCTTTTGTCACAAGGTATGGTCCAAGTGGGCAAGTTCCATCTAAGCTTTTTCCTAAGAAAAATTGCTTATGTTTTTCTTGTAAATCACGAGCTGTAATATCGTTAGCAATTGTGTAACCAAATACATAATCATATGCTAAGTTTTTCGGTATATTTTTACCACGTTTACCAATAACGACCGCAAGCTCACCTTCATAATCTAGTTTTGAAGAAAGACCTGCATGTATTGAAATTGTTTGACCATCAGCTGCAATTGCTGTTGGAGATTTTGTAAATACCATTAAATCTGTCGGAGCTGCCTCTGCCCCCATTTCTTTTGCATGTTCATCATAGTTTTTACCAACACACATAATATTTTTCGGCGTACGTGGAATTGGTGATAACCATTCTATCACTGTGAATTCACGTTTAAAGCTATCTGCACGATCTGATTTTTCAGCCGCTTCTACTAATTTACGAATCTGTTCAACAAAATCAAAGCCTAACGCAATACCATCCACGATTGAACTTGAAAAAGAAGGGAGAACTTGAAGTTCATTTTGAATAGCGAGTACATCCCATACCGCTTCTTCTTTTTTTACTTTCGGGCCAAAACTAACATGTCCACCTAATTTAAACGATAAAATTTTCATGATTTAAAGAGCTCCTTCTTTTTTCTACATAATACAACAATATGATAGAAATTGCCTTACTTTTGCGATAACAATTTTTATTGTTGTTAATTCTACATACTTTATGCTATTGAAGTAGAAAATACTTAACTTTCATTCAATTTTATTTTATATGTTAATTTACGCCAAATCGCTTCTAAAGGACCTTGCCTCCATTTTGTTAGCCAAATTTCCGCTAGTATCATTTGCACAATTATTATGCCTAGTGCAATTAACACACCGGTTGCAACACTTACTTTCCCATACCACCCAAATCCAAACTGATAAAATAAAATCGTTCCAATAATGGATTGAAGTATGTACATTGTTAACGACATTCGTCCAATTTTCGCGAAGGGAGTTAGAAGCTTTGGAATAACAGGGAGTAAGCAAAGTAATACAATAAGCCCTATATAACCGATAGATAAAATCGGGCCACCTATGTAAACCTTTAAGTAATCGAAAAGATACGTACGCGTAAGCATAACAGGTAAACTCTTCACTAAAATACCAATTGCCAACCCACCTATCGCTAACGCCATCCATAGCCACTTAAGTTCTCTTGCTCTTTCCACTAAACGCCATTTGGACGCTGCTGCACCTAATAGCATGTACGGTAAAATTGTAAATAAAGAGACAAACCACATGCCAATACTCATTTGGATCGATAAATCAGTTAGACGCTGCATAAAGGCATCTACCCAATTCCCCGTACCATAAGCCGTTATTGCCTTCTCAACGGATGTAATATCTAAATATTCATCTACCTTTGTATCAAAATGAATAAATCCTACAACGAGTAACATAAAGGCTTGGAAAACACCAAAAATGATCGCACTGATTGTTACTAACCAAACTGACTGAAGACGCAGTAATAGTAATAAAAACACGCCACAAAAAGCGTACATCATTAAAATATCGCCCCACCAAATTAACAAAGCATGCAGCAATCCAAATACAAATAGTACTGTTAGTCGTCGTAGCCCTATCGTATAAAAATTTTGCTGACGACTCTGTGCTTTTTGCCATTGCATAGCGAGCCCATAGCCAAATAGCATTGCAAATAGGGGATAAAAGCTACTTTGTACATATATATCTAAATTTTGCTGCCAAACGATATCTGATGGTGTTGTAAACCATGATGCCAGGTCAATATATGGCATCGGTAAATAAAAAGCAAACATATTAACGAGTAGGATCCCTAACAAGCTAATACCTCGTAAAATATCTAATGTTGCAATACGCTCCTGCAACATTGTCGGTTTGAAATCCACCACATAACCTCCTCTTTCTTTTTGCCCTGTAGTGAAACAGAGCCACTTCCTACTTGGAAAGCTCTGTTCACTGCAATGGCCATGTTTATGCATGTATGGATCGTTCAATATCAAATAAATACAATACTTTATCACTAATTTGAATCTGAAGAATGGATTCAATTGCTTCACTATAAACCTTTAGCTGAACGCCATATCGATCTAATAATTCCTTCGATAACGCAGGCTCCTTTGCAAAATGTGCTTGAATTCGGTCTGTCTTATAATCTAATAACACCCAATTCCCATTTTCATCCTCAAATAAGCAATCAATTATACCTTGTACAATTTGAGCATCACCATCTTCATCTACTCTACTAATGGTGAACGGCATTTCTCTTCTGAGTTGTCGTGCTTTTTTAAAGCGCTGTCCAATCTCTGTTGTAAAGAAATTAAAAATTTTCTCTGCAGAAACCACTTGTCCCTCAGACTCTGTCAGCAGCTGCCTTGTTACTAAATCAGCAACAAACCTCTGTACCTCTTGGATATTCAGAAAACCATTTTGAGGGATATGCTGCATAACCGTATGAATGGCTGTTCCAATTTCTGCACCTGTGAACTGCTGATGCTGTAAAAAGGATGGTCTTGGTGCAACAGATGTCGATTGCTGCCTAGAAGGTGAAGTAAAATAATATTCAGGCTCATTTTGCCTTTGTAAATTTTCCAAACGTTTTATTTCACTAACAGATGTTTTCGAACGCTTCCTTGTGGATTTTTGAAAAGGATACTGTGCTTGAAAGCGTGTCGTAATTGTTGTTAGCATGGCTTCATCTTCTGGCGTTTCAAGTAATTGTTGTACCTCATTTTCTAGCGCATGTATATCGTACATGTAATGACTAGTTTTAATCGGACGAATCCACCAATGCGAGGCATCTTCCAATGGTTGATAGGGAGTTGTCGCAATCGTTGCAAAATCAGCATGTCTTGCAACTGCAGGACCTATCCAATCAAAGTAGCTATTTGCCCTTGCGCGTAAATACTCCTGCAGCGGGGCATCCAAGGATAGACTTTGTGCATCCTGCCAATTATCACGTATTTTATGCCAATTTTTCACTGAGCCTATTAAGATTAATCGCTCCTTTGCACGTGTCATCGCAACGTACAATACACGCATTTCCTCCGCACGCATTTCAAGCTCCTTTTTCTCCTTCAATGCTAAAAATGGTAAGGATGTATACATAATACGATTGTCTGGATCAATTGCTTTTACAGCAAGACCAAAATCCTGATCGAATAAATAAGGTAGATGGAAATCCATTTTGTTAAATGGTCTGCCCATCCCAGCAACAAACACTACTGGATACTCTAATCCCTTTGAAGAGTGAATCGTAACAAGACGTACAACATCATCTTTTTCTCCGATTGATTTGGCTGTTCCTAGGTCATCGCCACGTGTACGCATTCGATCAATAAAGCGTAAAAAACGAAATAGCCCTCTAAAAGAAGTTTGCTCATACATTAAAGCTCGATCATGTAAAATTCGTAGATTAGCCTGACGCTGTTTGCCATTTGGCATAGCACCTACCATCTCATAATAATGCGTATCTAAGTAAATTTTCCAAATTAGATCGGATAATGAGCCGCGGCGTGCTAAATCTCGCCAGTTTTCAAATGCCAGCATAAAACGTTGAAGCTTCTCAAATGTGACAGATTGTACACCATGCCCTTCACTGCGAATAAATTGCCTTAATGCATCATAAAATGGAGCCTTAGTATCCGCTAACCGGATTTTCGCCAGTTCATTTTCCGTTAAGCCAACAAAGGGGGCACGGAGTACAGAGGCTAAAGGAATATCCTGATAGGGATTATCGACGACCTTCAGTACATTTAGCATAATCATAACCTCTAACGCATCAAAATAACCTTTAGAGGACTCTGCATACAGCGGAATTCCAGCAAGCTTAAATTCCTCCACCAAGTCGGTTGACCAAGTCATGGAACGCATTAAAATCACAATATCACTATATTTTAATGGACGTTCAGTCTTTGTTTTGGTATCGTAAACAGTCGTTCCATCCTCCATCATCTGCCGAATTCGATCAATAATAAATCGAGCCTCATACTGTGAATTTTTTAATTCCTCAAGCTCTGTGGCTTCTTCTGTTGTAGTATCCTCTGACTCTTCATCCAGCTCCTCCTCCAGAGGGGGATGCATGATAACAAGCTCTACCGGCACCTCCCGATCATCATAAGGTGCCGCTGGTTTTAACGAGGCCTTTTCATCATATAAAATTTCTCCAACACGCTCACCCATAATCTGTGCAAAAATATAGTTTGTAGCGTTTAATACCTCTTTCCGACTTCGGAAGTTTGCATTTAAATCAATGCGCATGCCAGTCGTATCAGGAGTCTCCAAAAACTCCCCATATTTGCGCATAAAGAGCTTTGGCTCTGCTAAACGGAAGCGATATATACTTTGCTTAACGTCTCCCACCATAAAGAGATTTCCATCTTGTTCTTCACCTGTTTTCACAAGCTGTAAAATTGTTTCTTGCAGCATATTTGATATGGATAGGTAAGCCTTTG
>NZ_DKJS01000032.1:0-60955 GCF_002455205.1 Lysinibacillus sp. UBA6686
TTACATAATAATATTATTATTTGAATCATTCTAGCCCAATAAATAATAATATTATTATGTAAACTAAATATTAGAAACTTGTAAGAGAGTTTGGAATTTACTATGATAGAAATGAAATTACCAAAAATGGGGGGCATTATAATGTATCGACTAGTAGATGATTTTTTAAATGATTGGACAGCAGCATCTCAAGGGACAATTCAAGTATTAAAGGCGGTAACGGATGACAACTAGGACAAAGCATCGTGGAAGGCCATAGTACACTTGGTTGGTTAGGCTGGCATTTAGTTGGCGCGGCAGGTTACTTTAGTTATTTAGCAGGTTTAAAGGTGCCGATGATTCGACAAGAAGATCCTATTCCAGCTACGGCTGCTGAGATTGTAGCGGTTTACGAAAAAATAGCAAATAGTATTAAAGTGGAAGCAGCAAAGCTATCAGACGAAGATTTGGTCGAGGAAGTAAAGGGCTTTGCAGGTCCAACTCAAAGAGGCGCATTATTACGTACCCTAATCGATCATCAAACACATCATCGTGGACAGATGACAGTGCTGCTACGACAAGCAGGTCTCCCAGTGCCAGGTGTGATGGGACCGACAAAGGAAATGCAATAAAATATAAGGCAGCAGACAAACATATTTTGGTCTGCTGTTTTTTTGTTTGACACTTACCTACTAGTAAGTTAGTATATAGTCATGACAAATCGTAAATTACAAATTATCGAATTAGCCTTGAAAAAAATTCAAGAAAAAGGATTTTCAGCTTTTAGTTATGATGATTTAGCTAAAGAATTAGGCGTCACAAAAGCAAGTATTCATTACCATTTTGAAAAGAAAGGAGACTTGGGGATTGCTGTTTGCGAAAGGATTCAAAATGGACTTGAGGGGGCATATACAACTATTAAAGAAGCAACTATAAATGCTGAAGAAAAGCCTTTTGCCTTGATTTTACAACGAGTCAAATTTCTAGAACAGGACGGTGTTTGCCCGATTTCTGCATTACAGGCAGATTATAATGATTTACCATTGCAAATGCAGGAAAAAATTCAACAGCTCAGTCAAATGGAAATCGATTACTTTGTGGATTTACTGAAAGATGCAAAGCAAGAGGACTCATTACAAACGACTGAGGATTTGGAGGCGCTTGCCATTATGCTAATAGCAAGTACGAAGGGAGCACTACAATATAAGCGCGTATTAGGGGAAAGCTTCTTTACTAAAATGCTTGACCAATTAAAGGGACTTTTACAATAATTCATGGAAAAAGTAAAGGAGAGTCATTCATGGTACGAAGAGTAGTAATAACAGGATATGGTGTAGTCTCACCATTAGGTAATTCAGTGCAAGCTTTATGGACAAATATTATAGAAGGAAAGTCAGGAATAAAAAAACTACAATCAGAGGAATTTTCTGCTATTTCTACCCAAATTGCAGGATATATCACTAATTTTGATGCCGCTCAGTTTATGGATAAAAAAGAAATTAGTAAATATGATGTTTTTATTCAATATGCACTTGCTGCTGCACAGCAAGCTTTGGAGCAAGCAAACTTAGATATGGAGAGTATTGATAAAACTCGTTTAGGCGTTTATATAGGCTCAGGTATTGGAGGCATTGATACTATTTTAGCCAATCATCAAAACATGCTGGATAATGGTCCACGTAAGGTTTCTCCCTTTATGGTACCTATGATGATTAGCAATATGGCCGCAGGTATTATTGCGATAAAAACGGGCTTTAAAGGCCCAAGCTTTTCACCAGTTTCAGCCTGTGCAACAGGGAATCAAGCAATTGGAGAGGCTTTCTTAAATATTAGACATGGTTATGCAGATGGGATTTTGGCAGGAGGAACAGAGGCGCCAATTAATCCCCTTAGCTTTGCTGGTTTCTCTCGTATGAAAGCCATGTCTACAAGGAACGATGAGCCAACAAAGGCAAGTCGTCCATTTGACAGCCATCGGGATGGATTTGTGATGTCAGAAGGATCAGGTGTAGTATTTCTTGAGGAATATGAACATGCGAAAAAAAGAGGTGCAACAATTCTCGGTGAAATTGTAGGGTATGGCGTAACAACAGATGCTTATCATATTACATCTCCTGATTTTACAGGAGCGGCAAATGCGATGAATCTAGCCTTAAAAATGGCTGATATTGATTTGTCAGCTGTTGATTATATTAATGCACACGGGACTAGTACACCAGAGGGAGATAAATCTGAAACAAGGGCAATAAAAAGCGTTTTTGGTGAACATGCCTATCACTTAAAGGTAAGTTCTACAAAATCTATGACAGGTCACCTCTTTGGGGCAGCTGGAGGGATAGAAGCTGTCATTACCTTAAAAAGTATTTTGGACAGTATTATACCTCCAACAATCAATTTTGAAACACCAGATCCAGAATGTGATTTAAATTATGTGCCAAACGAGGCGATACATCAGCCAGTCAATCTAGCCTTGTCGAATGGCTTCGGTTTTGGCGGCCATAATGCCGTATTGGCTTTTAAAAAGTTTGAGGAATAGGTAGTCAAAAAAATAGATGATTCATTAAAGGATGGTATGAAATTGGATGTTCATGCCATCTTTTTATGTGTCATTCGTCAATAAGTTTTTCTTATGGTATTGTAGTGAAAATTTATATTTATGCTTATGTTCATGATGTGTTAAATTTAGCTATAGAAGGGGAGATGGCAGATGAGAATTTTTGATGCACATTTTCATATTATTGATTTTGATTTTCCGATAAAAGAAAACCAGGGATACACACCTCCAAACTTTATTGTCGAAGATTATCAAAATGAAACTACTGAATTCAACGTCTTGGGTGGGGCGATTGTATCAGGATCGTTTCAAGGATTTGACCAAGAATACTTGTTGAAAGCATTGACTCAAATGGGGCCAGCTTTTTGCGGCGTTACTCAATTGCCTTTTACAGTGACTGATAATGAAATTATTCATTTACATAACAACGGGGTACGAGCATTACGGTTTAATATTAAACGAGGAGGTTCAGAAGATCTATCAAAGTTAGATACCTTTGCCAGAAGAGTTTATGATTTAGTGGGCTGGCATAGTGAACTTTATATGGATGCAAAAGAGCTACCAGGGATTGCATTGACGATTGGAGAATTACCAGCCATTTCTATTGATCATTTAGGATTATCGGAAGAAGGTCTACCCCATTTATTAAGACTGGTTGAAAAAGGCGTACATGTAAAAGCGACTGGCTTTGGTCGTGTGGAACTGGATGTTAAAAATACTTTAAAATCGATTTATGAAGTAAATCCAGATGCGCTTATGTTTGGAACAGATTTACCATCTACTAGAGCAAAACGACCTTTTGAATATGCAGATATTGAATTGATTCAACAGCTTTTTGATGAACAGGCTGCTGATAAGATCCTTTATAAGAATGCTCTTCAATGGTATTTTAAATAAACAAGAAAATCCTCTACCAAGGCTTACGGTAGAGGATTTTAAACGTGGAATTAGCTTAAGCCTTGGCTAACTTTCCACTCTAAGAATTCATCATATGTTAATTGCTTATCTAAAATCGAGCCGTCTTCACGGATTTCGATGACACGGTTCGCAATTGTTTGGATAAATTGATGGTCATGTGATGTGAAGAGCATCGCCCCTTTGAAGCGCATAAGTCCTTCATTTAATGCCTGAATCGATTCAAGGTCCAGATGGTTCGTTGGTTCATCTAGTAAAATAACGTTTGCTGTTGCAAGCATCATTTTAGATAGCATACAACGTACTTTTTCTCCTCCTGATAGTACAGAAGGGGATTTTTTCACTTCTTCGCCAGAGAACAGCATACGACCTAAGAAGCCACGTAGGAAGCTTTCTGTTTCATCATCTGGAGAATATTGACGAAGCCAATCCACTAATGTTTTTTCTGAGCCTTCAAAATATTTATCGTGATCATTTTCAAAGTAGCTTTGAGAAGTTGTCACACCCCATTTAAATGTACCTGCGTCCGCTTCCTTTTCTTCCATTAAGATGTCAAGAAGCGCTGTTTTTGCCATTGGGCTACCAAGTAAAACAATCTTATCTTCTTTATTCATAGAGAAGCGAATATCTTTAAATAACGTTTCGCCTTCTTGACTTGCTGTTAGTCCATCAACTGTTAATACATCATTCCCAATTTCACGGCCGATTTGGAAGTTGATGAATGGGTATTTACGGCTTGATGGTTTAATATCATCTAGCTCAATTTTATCCAGCATTTTTTTACGAGATGTTGCCTGTTTTGATTTAGAAGCGTTTGCAGAGAAACGAGCGATAAACGCTTGTAATTCTTTAATTTTCTCTTCTTTCTTGGCATTTTGGTCTTGCGCCATTTTTTGCGCTAATTGAGAAGATTCATACCAAAAGTCATAGTTCCCAACATACAATTGGATTTTAGAGAAGTCTAAATCCGCAATATGTGTACACACTTTATTTAAGAAGTGACGGTCATGGGATACAACAATAACAGTATTTTCAAAGTTAATTAAAAACTCTTCTAACCATTGGATAGCTTTTAAGTCCAGGTGGTTGGTAGGCTCATCGAGTAATAGAACATCCGGCTGACCAAATAGTGCTTGTGCAAGTAATACTTTGACTTTATCAGAGCCTTCAAGATCGCCCATTAGCATATAGTGAAGATCATCTGAGATGCCTAAACCGTTTAATAATGTTGCTGCCTCTGAGTCAGCTTCCCAACCGTTTAGCTCTGCAAATTCACCTTCTAGCTCAGCTGCACGCATGCCATCCTCATCACTAAAATCTTCCTTTGCATAAATTGCATCTTTTTCAGTTTTCACATCATATAGGCGTTTGTTACCCATAATGACCGTATCAAGAACTGTATGCTCATCGTATTCAAAGTGATTTTGTTTAAGGACAGATAAACGTTCGTCCTTACCCATTGATACATGACCTTCCTGTGCTTCAATTTCACCAGAAAGAATTTTTAAGAATGTTGATTTACCAGCACCATTTGCCCCGATTAAACCGTAGCAATTCCCCGGTGTGAATTTTATATTTACGTCTTCAAATAGTTTACGATCGCCATAGCGAAGACCTACATTACTTACTTGAATCATGCAAGTTCCTCCTTTTTTCACAATGGCTCTAGTATAGCATGAAATATGTTCCATAGTCTATAAACATTATTAAACCAAGGTTTAGCATCATTTAATTTAATGATTAGCCCCAGTTCCTGCCCCAGCTATAAACTGTTACTAAATAATAGAAAAACCTCCCACATCATCACTCAAACTTCTGTATTTAAGGAAGGAACATATTTTAGATATGACACTGCAACCAATGAATTTGGAATTATTTGAGGAATATTAACTTTAAACCAGAAGATAAATTATGTATTGGTTAAAACAGATTGAACTATATGCCCCAAAATAGAAAAGGTGATAAAAATGACAATAAAAAAATGTCCTTCTTGTGGGTATTTTACATTTGAGGGTGACTATGATATTTGTGAAGTTTGTTATTGGCAATATGTTGCTGTGGCACAAGACATGCCAGATAGAGTGATTGTCCAAATAATGTTCCTTTACATCAAGCACAAGTATAAGAATTTGGTGCACCTGAAAAGAGATTTATAGATTCTGTTAGACCTCCCAAAGAAGATGAGCTTCTAGAAAATGTGGAGTGTTAATAGCATATAAGGAGTACAGAGCACTAATTCAAAATGGCATTATCAAAACACTTACTTTGGTAGGTGTTTTTTTGTGGAATACAAAAAGGATTTACAGAATGGTACTAAGACCATTGACTGTTTAATGGGTTGTACATTACGACTCAACAAAGACGAAACAGTAAATAACAATTTTAGGCCTACTCAAATGGGTAGGGTTTTTAATTGTATTTTCTATATAAAATATACATAATTAGACAAAAAAACTATTGGGAGGGATTTTGTGAAAATTTATAATAAAACTATTTTGTTGTTACCTAGTAGGAAGAAAGGGATTGAGACAGATGAAATTTACGATGCGTTATGGGGTTGATGCTCCATTTTGGGTTGCTTTTTTGATTATTGTCGGTTTGATATTTACGTTAGCCAATGTGTTCGGAGTAGCTATCAATGTATATGGATTGAGCTATGGTTTGATATGTCTTCTGATTGGTTTATGGATGTTTATTTATTCAACAATGATTAAAATAAAGCAAAGGGATGTGATTTTGAACCTTGCCGAAGCTAAATCAGGTGATGAGCTTCTAGATATTGGAACGGGTCGTGGGCTTTTAGCTATTTCTGCAGCTCAAAGGGGGTGTCAGGTGACAGCCTCTGATGTTTGGTCGCAATGGGATTTGGGTGGAAATGGAAAATCTAAACTACAGGCTAATATGGTTGCTGAGAATGTGGCAGAAATTGACATCGTAGACGCTGATGTTCGGGATCTTCCATTTTCAGACGGAAGTTTTGATGTTGTTGTCTCAAAATTTGTCGTTCATAACATTAAAAGTGTTGAGGGTAGAAAGAAGGCGATCCTTGAAATGTGGCGAGTTTTACGGCCAAATGGTCGATTAGTCATTGCTGATTTCAGTAAAACTACTGAATACATTGAATTATTGAATTCAGTATCCAATGACGTTGAGATAAAGCGTTATTTTTATACTTTTCCATTTTCAAAAGCTGTTGTTGCACAAAAGATTTAAGAAATCAATAAAAGGATGTATTTCTCTGGAAGTTACACGATATTGGAGATATAAATTAACTTGTTATTAACAGGTCTTTAGTAGAAGATCATTAAGTATGATGCTCTTTTTTTCTTATTGAATTAACGGAGTATGATAGTGATAGTTTTTCATATTATTTATTCGTAGTCAAATCAAGTAAGAGATGGCGAATTTACGCTAAATAATAATATGTAATTTATGGTATTATTATAAGGTTATTAACCATTTGCATAGGAGGATTTATGAGAAATTATATAATAGCTTGTATAAGTACTTTTATTATACTTTTAACAGGATGTAATGCATTTTCCTCTCAAACAGAAGAACCATCTTTAAAAGGATCATCAGAAGAAGTGGTAGAAGTTGTGAAAAAGGAACCTGTTTTCTTAGATGTCGCGGATATAGAGAAAGAAGTACCAATAAGAGGTTTTTATCCTCTTGCGATTGATGAAGAGATAGCATCTCCAATAGGTCAAAGTGAATCTTATTTTACTCATTCTGGTGATAGTCCATTTAAAATAACCTTATTAAATACTGGTACTGAAAGCTTTTTATACAAAATTCAAAATCTAGATAAAGAAACAAATGTAGCAATGGATGTTTTAAAAAGTAATTGACGGATTCCCTGAAGGCGCTTATGTCATATCTTACCTAGTAGAAGAAGAAGGGTTTCCTATGGATATAAAACTAAAGATAAAGGTAGAGATACTTCGCTAAATAATGACTTTTAGGCAGAAACCAAAAAACCTTGGTTCAACTCCCATGAAAGAATTTAACCATCTTTTCATTTTCTGTGATGAAGTGCTGTTTATTGCGCTTCATGGATGGCTAACGAGGGGCGATCGTTAAATAAAGCATAAAAATACCACTCCGTAATGGGTGGACATAATAGTTATTAGTCTATTATTGCCCAATCGCATTGTCCTAACGTTGAAATACTGAAATCCATTGTGGGAGTAAGCATGAATCGGTCGAATTTGAAACTTAATCACTATTTCTTTTAATCTTTTAAAACATGCTCTTAATAATTAATATATATAATCAAGCAGCTGCAGAAATGTGGTTGCTTTTTATATTGGAACAAAAGAAAAACACTTTCAGCTGCACGATGAGCCGGAAGTGTTTTTTGTTGTGTGGTCGTTAAATTTTATCCCCATTCTCCAAGCAGAAGAAACCTTCAAATTTAATTTCCGAAATCTGGGGAGTCCTTTTTGTGTATTTTGTCACCGTTTTCTAAAGTGAAATGCAAGTTCAAGTATTATTTTACGTTGACTTGATAATATAGCATGAAATATGCTCCAAAGTCTAAACATTATTAAATCAAGGATTAGTGACACTATAAAAATCTCATAATGCTCCAACCCCCAATGAATGTTATTGAATACCAATTATCAAATATATGATTTTCTTCGATAAATACTAAGTGTCAAGCCGATCGAAACGCTTCCAAGCAGCATTGGGAAAACACCATGGCTAATGAAAGGGATTGGCATTGATATAATTGGTACAAGTCCAAACAACATTAGTGTATGATAAACAATTTGCGTTGTTATATAGGCAATTCCTCCTACGATTAATAATCGTCCGTATTCGTTTTGAATGAAGGAAAGTGTACGGACTATACGGTAAATAATGAAGGCGAGAAGGCATACAATGGCTATCCCCGCAACAATCCCATACGTTTGTAAAATCGTCAGTAATACAAAATCAGTATGAGCCCCACTAGCAAATGGTTGACTACTAGTACCAAACCATGTGAGCTGTTTCATCATTTTTGAAATATAAATGATAGTAGAGGCATCTTCTAATCCTGGTGTATAAATAGTCTGCATTCGAGTAAGTTGGTATGGTTTTAATGGTGCAATTAAAAAGTAGCCGATTACGCATATAAACAGGAAACTGAAAGCAACAGTACATACTAGCTTTAGCCTACGAGAAAAGTTGCTTGCATAAAATAATGAGGCTACGATTGCTGTGTATGTAAAGAATAATGAAATGTCCGGCAAAAGAATGTAGAAGTACACACCAATAGAATAAAGAGTAAGCAGTAACCAAAAAGATTTTTTTTGTTTAGTGAAAAGCCCTGCAAACGCAATTAAAAAGAGCGGCAATGTCATCCATCCTTTAAGCTCAAGAGGACCAACTTTGAAAAAGATCACACCATTCATCACCTGATTACCATTTAAAATAATGAGAAATAGTACACATGCAAGTACAAAAAAAAGCATGGAATAGCGCTCTAACTTGCGAAAATCGAGCCGCATTAAGACAATCGTTGCAGCAATGCCACCACCAACAATCACGATATTGCGGATAATAAAATCTCTTAACAAGAATTCAGCTGATAGAAGCGGTAAGAAACTGCAAAGTGCCGCTAGCAAAAATGGAATAATGAGGAGCCAATCGATCTTTGGCTGATGAATCTGATTAAGTGATATACCAAGCTTTGTAGCATTACCCATTTCACGCACAGCCTGTTGTTCTGCATCTATATCGCTATATCCCTTTTCCAGCCAGGCTTGCTTCGATTTCACTAAATGATAGGTAAGCTCCTTATCAACCGCATCATGTGCCTCCTTGTTACGGATATGCCCCTTTATATGTTGAATAAATTGCTTAATCGTTTGCATAACGTGCCTCCTTCAATAATTGCTGAATGGAAGGGAGATCATACCTTTCTCTATTGAGCTTTGTCAGTAGCTTAATCCCTTTATGTGAAAGAACATATCGCTTTTCATTTTCGTGCCATTTACTAGCAATGAGTTTTTGCTGTTCGAGGCGATGTAGCATAGCATAAATCATCCCCTCATTAAAATGAACTACTTCTTCGTTTTTTGCATAGAGAAGTTGTATGAGCTCATATCCTGAGCGCATCGTTTGCAGCATTGATAACAGCACATGATCCGAAAATTCTACTTGAATCCCTTTACGTATAATTTCTCGATGCCTCTCTGTAAACTGCACTTTTTGAAATTGATTTTTCATAGCTTCTTTAAAACGTGATTCCGTCAAATGGATTCCCTCCTAATGTTTTTTGTAACAGAGAACGTGCTTTACGAAGTCTTGTCTTGACTGTATTTTTATTTAACGATAGGAGACAGGCAATCTCTTGTACCGAGTATTCTTCAAAGTAATATAAGAAAATAAGTTCACGATACTTGATAGGAAGTGCCATCACTAAGTCAAATAATGCTTCATCCTCACTTTTTTTTACAACTTGCTCAAGCAAATCTCCCGTTTCTAATGTTTGAGCTAAGACATTCGTTTCAGTGACATCCACATTTTTCTTGTACCAGCTCTTTAGATAGTCTTTTGAATGATTGATAGCAATACGCCACAACCAAGTCCTTAAACTAGCATTTCCCTGGTAAGTGGATAATGCCTTATAGCATTTGATAAAAATTTCTTGTGTTATATCCTCAGCAAGTGCGACATCATGTACATATGTATAAACAAGCTGTAGAACTTCCTGACCATAATCAGTCATAAGCTCCTCAATCAACTGATTTCGCGATAATCCACTGATAGATATCACTTCCTCCATCTTCACACCTCCTTCCTGTTCATATATTAGACGAGTACCACATAGCACCGGTTTTATCTTTTTAATGATATCCAATTCCTTTGCGTGTGAATAAGCTACTTTAATAGCATCAAGAGAGGAACAGAATACAAGCTAACTTACTAAGTATTCTTAAAACCAAACGTTGACTTTCATTTATAGCTACTGTAAAATATTTTGAAATTACAGTTAAATTCAATGAAAAAGAGAGTAGTTTATGGATAACTGGAAAGCGAATTAGGGATAGTGGAAGCCTAATGCAGAAGCCGTAAATGAAACGCACTTTGGAGAAGGTTCTCGAATTAGTAGTAGAGAATATCGGGGAGTCACCTCGTTAACAATGGAAAGTGGTCATTTGGAATGACAACTAGAGTGGTACCACGGGATAACTATGCTCTCGTCTCTATTATTAGAGACGGGAGCTTTTTTAATTTTTTTAGAGGAGGAAGATGAAATGAACATGAAGGAACAAATAGCCAAAAGCATTGCTGTTGTATTAAAGGATCAGCTTACAGAGAAAGAAATTCAACATTTATTAGAAAAACCAAAAAAATTGGAGCTAGGAGATGTAGCCTTTCCGTGCTTTACTCTTGCTAAAACATGTAGAAAATCACCTCACAGTATAGCTGAAGAGATAAAAAACAATTTGACATGTGAAATCATAAAGGATGTTCAAGTAATAGGAGGATACGTCAATATATTTTTTAATCAGTCAATCGTTACAAAACAGGTGCTTACTAAAATATTAGTAGAACAACATTTATATGGAAGTCAGCAGGAATCAAAAGGGAATATTGTTATTGATTTTTCTTCTCCTAACATCGCGAAGCCATTTTCTATGGGGCATTTACGTTCTACTGTAATTGGCAACGCTTTAGCTAATATTGCCGAAAAAAATGGCTATCAAGCAATTCGTATCAACCATTTAGGAGACTGGGGAACACAATTTGGTAAGTTAATTGTTGCCTATAGACGATGGGGCAATCAACAAGCGATTGCGAATGCACCGATTGAAGAATTATTAAAAATTTATGTGAAATTCCATGAAGAAGCAGAGCAGGATGAAACCCTTAATGAAGAGGCACGAGCTGCATTTAAAGCATTGGAGGATGGGAATGAAGAGGCATTAGCTCTATGGCAATGGTTTAGAGATGCATCATTAGAGGAATTCAATACTATCTATCAACTTCTTGGAATTCACTTTGATTCATACAATGGTGAAGCCTTCTACAATGACAAAATGGCAACGGTTGTCAAGGAACTAGAAGAAAAAGAGCTACTTATAAAATCTGATGGGGCATTTGTTGTGGAAGTTGAACATATGCCACCTTGTTTAATTACTAAAACAGATGGTGCAACACTTTACGCGACTCGTGATTTGGCAGCTGCTTTCTATCGTAAACAGCACTATGACCCTAAAAAAATATTTTATGTGGTTGGCAATGAACAGTCCCTACATTTTAATCAACTATTTAGGGTTATAGAGAAAATGGGATATGGATGGGCAAAAGATTTACAGCATGTACCTTTTGGGATGATTCTAAAAGAGGGTAAAAAAATGTCAACTCGTAAAGGCAAAATAGTTCTACTAGGTGAGGTACTGGAAGAAGCGATTACTACAGCAAAACGCAATATTGAGGAAAAAAATCCAAAGCTAGAGCAGAAAGATAGTGTTGCCTATCAAGTTGGTGTTGGAGCGGTTATATTTAATGATTTGAAAAATGATCGTTTACATGATATAGAGTTTTCTCTTGAGCAAATGATGAATTTCGAAGGGGAAACAGGTCCATATGTTCAATACACTTATGCACGTATATCATCCCTTTTGGAAAAAATTAATGATCAAAGCAATGAAGTATCTTTTGAAAAGTTGGGTGACCAAGCATGGCCAGTTATTTTACTACTAGAACAGTTTCCAAAAGTAATTTCCAATGCCTTTGAGCAGGCGGATCCGTCACAAATTGCTAAATATGCCTTACACTTAGCTCGTTTATTTAATAAATACTATGCCCAAAATAAAATAGTAGCTGAGGATCATATTAGAGGCTCACGATTAGCTTTCTGTCAATGCGTTGCTACCATTTTAAAAGAATCATTAGCATTATTGGGTATTGCAGCACCAAAGAAAATGTAAATGAAGCACATCTACTACACTGTGGTAGATGTTGTTTAAATTGACCAGTACTGGAAAAAATGATAAAAGGGAATAGAAAGAAATCGGAGGTCTGACAATAATGGTAAAATTTATAGATTAGAGAGAAGGTTAAACAAATATGATAAATAAGCAATGGAAGGCTTCCTCGGTGCTAATGGTTGTAAGTATTTTTTTCATTGCCCTCAATATGCGTCCAGCAGTAACCGCCATTGGACCACTCTATAATGTTTTATTAGAATCATTACATATATCTAATACGAAAATGAGTTTTTTAACATCTATACCAGTATTTTGTATGGGGATCTTTGCACCCATCGCTGTACCATTACAAAAAAAATTGGGCACGAAAACAGCTATTACACTCTTAATTCTCCTTCTTGCCCTAGCAAATGGATTACGTTTTTTAAAAGAAAGTTATGGTTTACTTGTAGTTACAAGCTTTCTTGCAGGATTTGCGATTGCGATCATTGGTCCAATGCTAAATGCCTACATCAAGAAGAAATTTCCGAATCGTTTCACTACAGTTGTCGGAATTTATTCATTTGGAATAGGAACAGGCGCAACACTGAGTGCAGCACTAACCGTAACTCTTTATCGTCATTTTGATGGCAGCTGGACGATAGCTCTAGGTAGCTGGTCAATTCTAGCACTCAGCGCTCTGATAATGTGGTTTCTGTTAGTACAAAAAGAGGAGCGGGAGCTATCAAGGAAAGATGAAAAGTCTGAACATGTAATACGAAATCCATGGAAAAGCTGCAGAGCTTGGACAATTCTAATTTATTTTGGCTTACAAACATCACTATTTTTTTCAGTGATGTCATGGTTGGTACCAATTTTGCAGGATAAGGGCTATTCACTTGGTGAAGCAAGCTCCATTTTAACATTGATGTCTTTTATACAAATGATTGGCAACATAGTAGTTCCGATACTAATGGAAAAATGGACAAGTCGTATAGCTTGGCTTTTTGCCTTAGGTGTTTTAGGCATATTAGGATTTGCATTATTATGGGTAGGCTCAGGTACGTTGCTATTAATGGCGGTGTTTATTATCGGTATCGTATTAAGTGGTTTATTTCCAATTGGACTATTATTGCCATTGGATGAGGCAGAAACGAATGAGGAGGCGAATAGTTGGTCATCTATGGTGTTGTCTGGCGGATTTATAATAAGCGCCATCATTCCAGTTGTAATCGGCTATTGCTATGATATTACTGGTAATCATACAGTGACTTTTGCTATTTTCATGATCATTATGCTTGCCATTATGGCAACAACTTATCGTTTAAAGAAAAGTTCTCTCTAAGACATGCGAAATTGTTTAAGCATGTCTTTTTTAAAAATTATTTTTGCTACGATTTATAAGTCAATTTTCATAACAAAGTTTTAAAAGAAACAATTTTTATAGGTACAAGGAATTGATTAAAAGAAGCAGCCAATATGTTTATAATATAACGTACATAATAATATTATTATGTAAACTTGAAACGTAAATAAACCTTGTTTATGATAGATAATGAAAGAAGCTGAAAGAAAGTATTGGTGAAGCTATGCGGAAGAAGATGCTCATTTTGGGTGCGACAGCTATTCTATTAACAGGCTGTAGTAATCAAACAGTGGCAGAACTGTTTGAGACAAAAAAAGCAGAGACAAAATCAGAAAAAGCGGTAACAAAGCAGGAAGAGAAAATAGTGCCAGAGGTAAAAGTTGTTGGTGAAAACGGTATTGGTGCAGGACTTATTGTTAGGCAGGATCAAGATAAGCTTTATATAGTCACAAATGGGGCACTCGTAGCCTCTAAGCCAATTGCCCTCGTTGAATTTGCGAATAATAAGCTTAAGGAAGCGACTGTGCATTATATGTCTACAGCACATAATATCGCCATCTTACAAGTATCCTATAAAACTTCTGTAAAGGTACCAACAGTATATAGGGGAGATTTAAATAAGCTTTCGGTTTATGTCGATGGATTGCCACACATTATCCATAAATATAGTGATAAAGTCGCTGCTTATTATATAGATGTAGAACAACCATTACCCCTAGGGAGTCCTGTACTGGAGGCAGAGAATGGTGAATTTGTAGGTATCTACTTTAATCGTCAGCAAAACGAAGTTTCACAGCCATACATATTGCCATTTAAAGACATAACTCAACTAGTAGATGAGTGGATTGAGGAAGGAATGAGGGTTAGTGATCGACTATCTCAATCTAAAAATTTGTACCCCTATATAGAACAGGGGGATCAAGCTGCTGTAACACAGGTGATTGAAAAGTATGGAAAAAATATTTTTGCTTATAATGAAGATGAAATTAAGCAATTTTTAGATGTATTTCATAAGCATTTAAAGGCAGCTGTCGATATTCAAGACGCTAGTGTAATGGAATCTATTGTTGGAGCAGACGATTTACAGGATACTTTGAAAAATATGGTCTCTTATTATGCCTCTAAACAGGCGAAAATTAATTTTTCCAAGACTACTATAAAAAACATTAAAGTGATAAATCAGCGTTTGGTTGTGCGTGCAAAAACAGAATATTTACTGACGAATTCTGCAGGTCAGGAGGCACTTGCAAATTCGAAGATGCTTTATGAAATGATAAAAAATGAACAGGGCGAGTATAAGCTTATTCGTCTAACTACTGAGGAGTGAAAAGTTGGATGGAGCAAGCAAGACAAATGCTACAACATCATTTTGGCTATGATTCATTCCGTAATGGACAGGCACAAATTATTCAGCAAACATTACAAGGACAATCCAGTCTTTGTGTAATGCCAACAGGAGGGGGCAAATCAATTTGCTATCAAATTCCAGCTCTTATGCTGGAGGGCTTAACGCTTGTGATATCCCCTCTTATCTCTCTGATGCAAGATCAGGTGGAAGCATTACGTGCGGCAAATATTCCAGCAGCTTATATTAACAGTACCCTATCTGTACAAGAAGTGAATGAAACAATGCAGCTTGCAAGTGCAGGTTATTTAAAGCTGCTTTATATTGCACCAGAGAGATTGGAAAGTGCTGCATTTTTACAGGCACTCTCTTATTTGTCAGTACCGCTATTAGCTGTAGACGAAGCCCACTGTATTTCTCAATGGGGACATGATTTTAGACCAAGTTATCGAGCGATCCAAAAATTATTTACATTGTGGCCACAAAAGCCAACAGTCTTAGCCCTTACAGCAACAGCAACACCAGCTGTATGTGAGGATATTAGACAGTTATTAGAGATTGACGAGCGATCAGCGGTAATTACAGGGTTTGCACGAGATAACCTAGCCTTTTCAGTTTTGATCGGTGAAAACAAAGAACGTTATATTAAAAATTACCTCACAAAGAACAAGCAGGAAGCGGGCATTATTTATGCTGCCACACGAAAGGCTGTGGATGCAATTTATGATGTCTTAAGTCGTTCTGGAGAATCTGTTGCAAAGTACCATGCTGGCCTAGTAGAGGAGATGCGCATGTTAGAGCAGGAACGTTTTTTAAAAGATGAGGCGCGTATTATGGTGGCGACTAACGCTTTTGGCATGGGGATAGACAAGAGTAATGTACGTTTCGTTATTCACTATCAAATGCCACGCAATATGGAAAGCTATTATCAGGAAGCAGGGCGTGCAGGACGCGATGGTTTACCAAGTGCCTGCATTTTTCTGTATGCATCAGGGGATGTTCAAACACAGCGCTTCTTAATTGAACAGACACAGGATGAATCCCGAATTACCCAGGAACTAGTAAAGCTACAAACGATGGTGGATTACTGTCATACAGAGGGATGTTTACAAAATGCAATTCTCCTCTATTTTGGTGATAAGGCAGGAGAGCCATGTGGTCGTTGCGGTAATTGTAATGATGGGCGAGAGATCAAGGATGTAACGGAAGATGCGCAAAAGGTGCTAGCCTGTGTCGTACGGATGGGGCAAAAATTTGGCAAGACAATGGTGGCTCAGGTGCTAATTGGCTCCAAAAATCAAAAGATGACGGAATTTGGCTTTGCACGGTTGTCAACTTATGGCATTTTAAAAGGGCAGTACTCTTCCAAAGATGTCTCTAGTTTTATTGAATTTTTAATCGCGGAAGGATTACTAGCCGTTAAGCACGGTACGTATCCAACGATCTTTGTATCAGAGGAAGGCAAGGCGGTTTTACTTGGCAATCGCAAGGTTATGCGAAAAGAAGCTGTTATTGTCCGTAAGCTGGCAGACAATGATCCGCTGTTTGAGCATTTAAGAGCATTGCGAAAACAGATTGCAGATGAGGAACAAGTACCACCATTTGTGGTATTCTCTGATAAAACATTACGAGAATTATGCGAGCAAAAGCCAATGGAGCTTGAAGGCTTACGACGTGTGAGTGGAATTGGCGAAGTAAAATTTGAAAAATACGGCAAAAGATTCTTCGAGGCACTCCAATCGTTTTTGAAGGAAGCATCCAATATTTAGTTTGAATCGCGTGACTAGGGCTTGTTGCTCAAAACAAAAAAGCGTGAGAAATCATAACCTTGATTTCTCACGCTTTTCTGACATTATATTTTGTAACAGTCTCTTTTGATTCTATCCCCGGAAAGATACTATTTTTTCCAATGCTCTGAAATAAATTGATCTCTACCCGAAATTGCTCGGTCCTTTTGATAATGCTCAGGCTCTTTTTCATAATAATCCTGATGATAATCTTCTGCAGGATAAAAGTGTTGAGCATCGCGAATTGTGGTTACAATAGGCTTATCAAAGCGTCCACTTTTTGCTAATTTCTCTTTGGATGCTTCGGCGATCTGTTTTTGTTCTTCGGAATAGGTAAAAATTGCGGTTGTATAGGATTCACCACGGTCATGAAATTGGCCATAAGCATCTGTAGGATCAATTTGCATCCAGTAGATATCTAGAAGCTGCTCATAGCTAAAGATGCTAGGGTCAAATTCAATTTCTACTACCTCTAAATGGCCAGAAGTGCCTTTTTTAACATCCTCATAAGTAGGATTTTCTAAATGGCCACCCATATAACCTGAAGTAACCTTATGTATGCCATCCCATTCAATAAATGGCTTGACCATACACCAAAAACAACCGCCAGCAAATGTAGCTTTTTCTATCATAGTTGATCATCCTTTCTAACGTGAAAATATTATAGCATTATTTTGCTCTCTACTGACACTTTCGGTGTAAAATAACGAGTAGATGGATAATTGTAGGAGACACAATATTTTAATGAAACTTTCCTTATGGTGAATCGTTACATTAACTATATTACAATAGAGGAGTTATGCAATATGGAAGAGCAAGAGTATACAAGACGCTCACAACGTCCCAAAAAACGTCGATTGCGTAAAGGAAGGGCATTATTTTCATTGCTATTGCTATGTATCATCGTCCTAGTTGGTTATTCTGTGATGCAATATCGAAGCGGACTTGAGCTAGCAAATGACACAAAAGTCGCGCAAGAGGATTTTAGCGGTGATACAGTTAAAGGAGATATTGAGAATTATTTATTATTAGGCATTGATAGTCGTGGGGAGGAAAAATCACGTACGGATACAATGATGGTTTTGTCCTGGGATAAAAAAACAAATAATGTTAAGCTAGTATCATTAATGAGGGATATATATGCAGATATTCCCGGCTACCAATCATATAAGCTCAATACAGCTTATTATTTAGGTGGTGTGCAATTATTAAAGGAAACAATTAGCAATATGTTTGGTCTTCCCATTCATCATTATGCTATTATAGATTTTAAAAATTTTGAATCACTAGTAGATATTTTAGCGCCAAAGGGGGTTGAAATAGATGTTGAAAAAGATATGTCTGAAAAGATAGGTGTTGCCTTAAAGCAGGGTGTTCATAACCTAAACGGGAAAGAATTACTTGGCTATGCTCGCTTCCGACACGATGCAGAGGGTGATTTTGGCCGTGTGGCACGTCAGCAAAAGGTCATTGAAGCCTTAAAGAATGAAGTGTTAGCACCTCAAAATATTTTGAACTTACCAAAGTTTGTTGGAGCAGCACAAGGGTATGTCACAACGGATTATTCCTCCTCTGGGGAAATTCAGCAGGTACTAAAAATGGTGTCAAAAGGGAAGGTCAAAATTGAAAAGGCCACTATCCCAATTGAAGGAAGCTATCAATTCAAGACCTTTAGTCATGCAGGGGATTCGATCGTTATTGATGTTGAGAAAAATAAAGCCTTTTTAAGTGATTTTTTGGGTATGAAGCTGGAGTGATGGTTCGCATAAGTCAACATTATCCTGTAATATAAAGGTAAAGCATTTGGATTGGGGTGGGTATATGGAAAAAGAAAGACCAAAAGAGCGGTCTAATTTGTTTTCGACTAAGTTCATCCGCTTTTTAGGTGGGAAAAACTTATTTTTTACACTCATTACTTTGTTATTGCTGGCATGTGTTATTTTCATGTTCCAAAAGGTTTCTTTTATATTTACCCCGCTAAAAGTATTATTTGAGGTAGTAATTTTACCTGGGGTACTTGCCATCATCGCCTATTATTTATTGCGTCCATTATTAGGCATTCTAGAAAATTGGCGTATCCCAAGAGTCTGGGGTATTTTGATTTTATACATCGCTGTCATCGGTTTCATTACATTACTAGTAGTTCTTGTTTATCCGTTTCTTCGAGATCAGTTTACAAATTTAGCGCAGGAGTTTCCAGGGTATTTTATGGCACTGACGCAAAATATAGTTGAGTACTTAACACATTCTCGCTTCAATGAGTATTTAGATAAAATAAACTTTAACTATGACGAGGTTGTTAAGAATGTCACAACCGATTTAATTGAAACGGTGAAAGATACAGCGACGAACTTAGCGCAGGGTGTTGCATCTGGTATTACTGGCTTCCTTTCAACTTTAACGGGCATTATTCTGTCATTAGTAACGGTGCCATTTATTTTATTTTATTTACTTAAAGATGGTGAAAAGTTACCGAAATTTATGTTAAACATTTGTCCACCTCGAATGCGTAAAGAGGTGCATGAAATTTTTCACGATATGGACAAGCAAATTAGCTCTTACATACAGGGTCAAATTTTAGTGTCGATGTGCATTGGTGCCATGGTAACAATTGGTTTTTTAATTATTGGCATGAAATATGCCTTATTACTAGGGTTCCTAGCAATGATTACAAGTGTCGTTCCATATTTGGGGCCTGTCATTGCGATTACACCTGCTGTTATTATCGCCCTAGTAACATCACCGTTTATGTTGATAAAGCTCGCAATTGTTTGGACAGTGGTACAGCTTATTGAAGGGAAATTTATTTCACCACAAATAATGGGGAAATCGCTTAGCATCCATCCAATCACCATTATTTTTGTATTATTAACGGCTGGTTCCTTATTTGGTGTACCAGGTGTTATTTTAGGAATTCCGGGATACGCTATCTTTAAAGTGCTTGTAACCCATTTATTTAAACTATTTAAACAGCGATATAATCGGTATGAAGACGAGGAACATCAGCAATATGAAGTATGAGAAAAAACAGTTACTGCGTAAAAGCAGTAACTGTTTTTTATGAAGTTTATTGTGGTAGGTATAAACCTAATACCAAGACTTAAGATTGTGCTGTTAATTGTACTTGCGCTAATTGATTGACCGCTTCCTGTAGCACTTCTTTTGGCTGTACCAATGCTAAACGTAAATAGCCTTGTCCAGCTGAGCCAAATACCATACCCGGAACTGTCACAACGCCAACTTGCTCAATTAGCTTAAAGGCTAATTCTGTACAATCAATATCATATGGATATTTCGCCCATACAAACATCCCTCCATCTGAAGGAGCTGCATCCCATCCGATTGTTCGTAGGCCATTCATTAATGTTTTATGACGTTCAGAAAATGTTGCTCGAAGGCTTGCTGTAATTTCCTCTGCATTATCAAGCGCAACAACGGCTGCATCTTGAATAGGCTCAAATATGCCAAAATCTAAATTTGATTTTAATTGCTTTAAAATGGCAATCATCTCATCGTTTCCTGCGATATAAGCGATACGTGTACCTGCAAGGCTAAAGCTTTTGGATAATGAGTTAATTTCCATCCCAACTTCTTTGGCACCAGGAGCGGCAAGGAAGCTAATCGGGCCATCACCTGTAAAGTAAAACTCGGAATAGGCCGCATCATGGAGGACGATAATGTTATATTTTTTAGCAAAAGCAACGACTTTTTCGAAATAGGCTAAAGATGGCATTGCAGGGACAGGGTTGCCTGGTAAATTTAAAATCAATAGCTTTGCTTTTTGAGCAATTTCTTCTGGAACCGCATCTAAATCTGGTAAATAGTCGTTGTCAGCTGTTTGAGGCATATAATAGGGTGTCGCACCTGCAAGATGAATTCCTGCATCGTAGGCAACATACGCAGGGTTTGTCGATAACACGATGTCACCTGGGTCACAAAAAGCGATTGGTAAATGCACTAACCCTTCTTGAGAGCCAATTGTTTGAATAATTTCAGAAGCGGGATTTAACTCTATATTGCTACGACGTTTATAATAGCGGCTTACTGCATCGTAAAAGCGTTGCGTACCCGTTAATGTATAGCCATAGGACTCTGCTAAGCCTGCTCTATAGGACAAATGCTCACGAATTTTTGCATGTGGGGGAAGGTCAGGACTTCCTAAGCTTAAGTCAATCATCTTCATGCCTTTTTCTTGCTGAAGCTTGGCATGGTTTTTTAAATCTCCAAAGATTGCTGGTGTGAATAATGACATTTTTTTAGACGGTACAATTTTCAAACTAGTACACTCCTTATAGTTGTATAACAGAATAGTAGTTCACATTTTATCATACTAAAGCACATAAAGGGAAAGTTATTCTGAAAAAAGAATATTTTTCTGAAAAGGAGAAGATGTTTGCGTAGATTAGCGTAGCTATTTTAGGGAATGCTGGAAATATAAAAAATGACGGAAAATTGGAAACATTTCTGCTATCATAAAAACAGGAAAGGGAGATGAACAGTATGGAAGTGCATTCTTTAAGTGGACCAAGTGGGACAGGGAAAAGTACAAGTGCCCTTGTCTTCGCGCATAAAATTGGAGTAGAGGCTATTATTGATGATGGTCTACTAATTGTTAACGGTGTGAAAGTAGCAGGTCTCTCCGCAAAATTTGAAAAAAATACCATAACAGCCGTTCGCCGTGCTATTTTTACAGATGATGCTCATCGTGAGGAAGTAAAAAAAGCACTTGATACATATAAGGTACAGTCTATTTTATTGATAGGTACGTCTGATAAAATGACAAAAACAATAGCTCGTCAGCTAGAGCTCAAGGCAATCGAAAACTATTATTATGTGGAAGATGTGCGATCTCAAAAGGAGATTGACAAAGCACGCTTTATCCGTCAAACCCAAGGTAAACATGTCATGCCTATACCGTATCGCCAAGTAGAGCAAAACTTTTTTAAACGCTTAGTTCAAAGAGGAATGGAAATTTTTTCGTCAAAGCGTGAAAAAATAGGGGAGACAACGATTGTTCGTCCTGATTTCCAACAGGAATATATAGAAATTGGTAAGCATGTCTATGTGCAGCTATTGACATATTGCTGTGCCCAGCATGATATTGTTCACAAGGTTGAGCAAGTGCAATTAACATTAGGGGAGCATGCGTTTACCACGATTACATTACAGCTTAAGGTACCAATCAATTATTCATTACCTGATCAATTGTATGCATTACAAAAGAATGTGCAATCCGATTTTATTCAGCATTTTGGTTACGAGCTAGATGCCATTCATCTTCACATAAAATTAGCCATATTAAAGAGAAAAACATAAAAAACAGGTCCTCTACTCGCATTTAAGCGTACAGAGGACCTATTTTTTTATTTTGATTGGCGTGTAAATTGAGGTTGACGTTTTTCGACGAATGCACGACAGCCCTCTGAAAAATCATTTCCGACAAATGGTGTAGAGCCTTTCCATAACGCTGGCACACTGTCCACGCATTCTTGAACAGATTGTTTAACGGCTAATAGTGATTCGGGGGACATTCCTGCCACAAGCTTACCCATACGAATCATGTATTTATTAATATCTTTTGCAGCAACTAAATAATTTAGCATACCAAGCTTAAACGCTTCCTCGGCTTTAAACATACGGCCTGTAAAAACTAGATCCTTCGTTGTAGAAGGCCCAACAAGTTGTACTAAGCGTTGTGCAAATTTGTTATTTAAAGTAATCCCTAATTTGCCAACAGGAATTCCAAGTTTCGCTTTTTCTGAGCCGATGCGAATATCGCAGGCTAAGGCAAGTTCTAAGCCTGCCCCCATTGCAGGTCCATTGATAACGCCAATTGTTGGAATGGGTAAACGCTCAATCGTAGAGATTGTTTTTTCCATATGTACAAAGGCTTCCTCGGCTTTTTCGAGAGAAATGGCATTAAATTCTTTAATATCGGAGCCAGCCGTAAAATTTTCACCAGACCCCCGTAAAATTAATACTTTGTTTTTAGGATTGTCTAAAACTTGTAAGGCTATCTTAGCTAATTGATCCCACATATTTGCGGTTAGTGCATTCTTCGCCTGTGGACGATGAATTGTAATGATCGCTAGTCCTGCTGTTTCCTGATAAATAATTTTTGCTTCTTCTGCCTCTAATCGAGTTGTTTTCACTTGCATACTCGAAACGCCCCCTACATTAGTTCATACGTTTATTATATAACACAAACGGTAATAAACACTAAATAATACGAATTTTCATGTAAATTTGCTTTGTGTTACAAGAATAAAGGCATTTTAAAGAAATTGTACTACAACAGAAGAAAGGGGAGTTGCTATTGTAGGAAAATAAAAAAATAAAAGATACTACTATACTAGTTTGAGAAGTGGTATTTTGTATGATTATTACAGATTATCCGACATTATCATTTATTAAAATAAATATAACCTACGCACCCATAATATAGTAAAATAAAATAAAAACACGCACAGTTAATAGGGGGGGAGATTCTTGGTCACATTAGAGCAGGCATGGAATAGCTATTTATTACTCTTACATTCTTTAAAGAAAAGTGCTGCTACCAAAAAACAGTACAATTTAGATGGGAAGCAATTTTTAGCGTTTGCCCATGAGAAAAACTACTTGGATGTGAATCATCAGTTCAAAGAATTGTTATTTATATATAGTAATTACTTAAAGGAAACGTACGTAAATATCAACACATTTAATCATAAAATGGCTACATTACGAGGCTTTGTTGATTTCGTTTTTTTACGAGAGTGGGTGGAACCATTTGATTATGAGGTCATTTTACAGCCAAAAAAGAGACAAAAAGAGGCATTGAAATTACTGACAACGAAGCAATTGATGAACATTACGAATGTCTGGCCAACTTATTTTCAATATGCGAAAACTCAAGAGCATGCTTGGCTGGCTAGACGTAATGGCTGTATTGTGCAAATGCTGCTGGAAACAGGTTGTAAGCCAGCAGAGCTTGTACGTATGAAATGGACGCATATGCACACGGATTCAACGTTCATCTATATTGCTAACCACAATGGGCGTCGAGAAATTAAACTTTCTCCAATTTTAGTGGACATGTTGAAACACTATAAAGGTGCGACAGAGGAGATGCATCAGCAAGAAGCAGGGGAATGGATGTGGGTCAGTGAGGCTAGCCATTCAAAATCAATTTCAACAAAGACAGTAGAGCGAATTTTTCAGGCTATTTCTAAGGATATTGGCATGAATGTCAGAGCAACAGATTTACGTTATACCGTTATGCAGAAGGCGTTTCAGAGTGAAAAAACAATTGAACATATTCAGCAAACAATGGGTTATGTCAGAAAATGGGTGCTAACAGAAAGACAAGGGCGTTTTAAATAACTTTCTAACAAGAGAACCAGAAAAGAACAAAGGTGACAGTCCCCTTGATGAGTAATTGTAAAAAGTTTTATAAGGAATGATTTATTATGAATATTCTTATTAGTGCCCTAATAATTATTGTTTATATCCGGCTTATGTATTTTATTTTTGGGATTTTAATGAAATTCATGAAGCGAAAAAGTTCTGACTTTATTGTCCAAATTTCTCCAGGTTGGATTTTAATATTGTTCTCAAGTTGTTGTATAGTACTATTTTCCTCACCATATTTCACCTATCAATTTGTTTTTAAATTTATTATGTTTACCTCTATAGGAGTTTGTTCCGTTTCATTTTTCCTATTGTTTGTGATAAAAAATATAAGCTTAGATAAATATAACACTATAATTTTAAAATTGAAAAATAATAGGAATATAAGATAAATTTTATATAAAAACTCAAAAAGTCGGTTTCCTACTGTACAGGAATCCGACTTTTTTGTTATAAATGATTTAACGCTTTGACATTCACTTTAACGGTTAAATGATGTTTCCCACCTGTATAAACTCCCTCAACAGGACTTATATCGGAGTAATCACGACCAATACATAAAATAATATGGTTTTCTAAAACTTCCACATTGTTTGTTGGATCTAAACCAATCCAACCGATCCCAGGTATCATTACTTCCACCCAGGCATGTGTCGCAATATCACCGACTAAAGCTGAGTGTTCATCAACGTATAGATAGCCACTTACATAACGAGCTGGAATTCCTTTCGCTCTTAGCACCGCGAGCATGACATGGGTGAAGTCCTGACATACACCACGTTTAAGCACAAAGGCTTCATTTGCAGTTGTTGTCACATCCGTTGCACTAGGGTCATACTCAAATGTTGAATATAGATACTGCATTAAATTAAGTGAAAAAAGGACTGGATTTTCAGCGTGACCAATGGCATGATACACTTCCTCTAATTGATTTTCTGTCATATACGTAAAATGGGTAAATTTTAAATAGGGCAGATAGTGTTCATAAAATAGCTGAGAATGAAATATCGTTTGCATCTCTGGTGAATATTGAATACGATGAATAAACGGCGCACGCTGAATACTCACGATAGAAGTAGTTTGAATTTCCAATTCCTGATGCTGCTCAGGAATATAGAAAGTTCCAACTGTATTCCCCCAAATATCGGTATGCTCACGTGTTAAGGATGAAGGGGTAATAGCAATTCGATAGGATAATAAGCGCTGACGCTCATCGCTTCTTGGCTTTAAGCGGATTGTATTTAAGCTTTGGTCAACTTCAGACTCATATTGAAACTTATTAGTATGTTGAATTTCAAATTTCATTGTGTCCGCTTCCTTCTGTTTACTGACTTGCTTGTTGAAAGGGAGCTGTATTTGATTCCCTTCAAGGTTGTATGCTGGGTTCATATAAATAATAAACTGTCGCGAATGTTTGACTAAATTCAATACATTGGCGCAATCTTTCCTCCATTAATAAAATAATATCCTCTAAAGTAAAATTCCATAAATCCATATTCGTCATGGCGAAGATTGAGCTTTTCAAAGGGGAGTGTAACTCTAAAAACCTTTCTGAAAGAGAGTCCTTTTCTATATGGATAAACGCTTCCTCTAATTTTTGTAGACAAAACATGAAAGATCGAGGGAAATGCTTATCCTGCAATAAATATTGAATAACACAGAGTAAATTTGTTTGATGATGTTTGCGTAAATAAGATTCTGTTGCCTCTGATAATTCAAGTAGAAAGGCACCATCCACTTCATTCATGGGTATCGCAACGTGTTTATGTTGCTCCAATACGATTAATATCATGCGAATCGTTTTTTCTGCCCGTTCCATCCATTTCCCAACTTGCATAAAGTAAAAAGGTAAATCGCGATCCATGGACCCCTCAATTAATCCAGTAACTGTTAAAGAAGTCTTACGAACATTTTGCAAAAAAGAATTCAGCACAATAATCGGAATAGGCTTTTGCCTTCCCATTATTTCCTCTTTAAGAGACAAATAAAATGCATTTTGCAATTCCCACAGTTCCGTAGGGATACTATCACGGGTCACACGTGCATTTTCTCGAATAGCACTCACAGTTGTCAAAAGGGCATTACAATTCTTTTTCGAAAAAAGTAAATATTCTATAAGAGGATTCACTCGAATTTTTTCAAAACAGGACAAATACTCTTCCTTTGAGGCACAAATATTTAATATAGCTTCCCAATGATCAATATACTCATGCTCTTTCCCAGATTGCTCCAACATATTTAACAGCTGTCCCTGTAATATATGTGCGTTTGTTTGCGTACGTTCACTATATCTTGCCATCCAGTAAAGTGCGTCGGCTACTCGGCTTAGCATGCTGCCACTCCTCCTTTAATATCCATGTATCTTTTGCGCCACCACCCTGTGACGAATTCACCACTAGTGAGCCTTCCTTTAGTGCTACACGCGATAAACCACCAGGTAACACATTAATATCCTCACCCTTCATCACATATACACGCAAATCTACATGGCAAGGATAAAACCGACTATTTTGAAAGGCTGGAGCCCTAGACAATTTAATGGTTGGCTGTGCAATATATTGAGATGGTTTTTCATTAATTTTTTGTTTAAATCTTGCAATTTCATCCTCACTTGCATGTGGCCCAATTAGCATATCGTAGCCACCAGAAGCGCTGACATTTTTGATTACTAGCTCTTTCATATGCGCTAGAACCCAAGTCCGCTGGCTGTCATCACTTAGATGATAGGTCGTGACATTTTGTAAAATTGGCTCTTCTTTTAAATAGTAGCGAATCATATCAGGTACATAGGCATACATCGCCTTATCATCAGCAACCCCATTCCCAATAGCATTTAAAATTGCAATATTCCCAGCTTTATAAGCTGCCATTATATGTGGAACACCAAGTAGTGAATCCTCCCGAAAAACAATGGGATCTAAAAAATCATCATCAATTCGACGATAAATTATATCAATCTGCTCTAGACCATAGATTGTTTTTTTATACACTTTTTCATTTTGAACAACTAAATCACGACCCTCTACAAGCTGAATATTGAGTTGCTGTGCTAAAAAAACATGATCGTAATAAGCTGAATTGAACATCCCTGCTGTCAATAAAACTGCCCTAGGCTCAGCATCAGGTGGCAAACATCGTGGTCGATGAGCGAGAAGAGCCTTTTTCATGAAGGCCATTTGTTTATCGAGAGACTGAATGGTATGCTTTGAGAAAAATTCAGGATACACTTCCTTCATCACATAACGGTTTTGAAAAACATAGGATATACCGGATGGATTACGTAAATTATCTTCAAGCACTAAATAAGTGCCATGCTCATCTCGAATTAAATCGATTCCAGCTAAGAAAATATGATTATTGATCGGAACCTTTACTCCAAGCATTTGGTAATAATAATAAGGATTATTCTCTATGAGCTGCCTTGGAATTAATCCATCATTAATAATAGTCTGTTTATCATAGATGTCTTGTAAAAAGCAATTTAGGGCCTGCACACGTTGCTTAACACCTGCTTCAATCATTTCCCATTGCTTAAAAGGAATGATAATGGGTACAAAATCAAAGGGCATTGTACGCTCCGTCCCTCCTTGAGCTCCATAAACGGTAAAGGTAATTCCTTGTCTTAGAAAACTAGATTGGGCTTGCTGATATTTCTCGTCTAACTGCGCCTTCGAAAAAGCATTCAGCTTCTGATAAAAGGACCGATAATGAGGCTTCGGCTGTTTGCCATCTAACATTTCATCAAAAAATAAACCAGATTCATATAAATTCATCATATGGATCGCCTCCGAATTTAAGTAGTAAAGAAAAAATGTTAAACTAATAGCGAATACATAAAAGGAGCAGGTAAAATGACAATTATTAATTTAATGCAAGCATATGAGCTAGATAAGCTTTCAAAATTAGATATTACAGATGAGGAAATTGTACAAACATTGCACACGGGGGATGTGTCGATTTGGAAAGAAAGGGTACCTAATTACGAATTTTTAGAAACATTAGCACTTTTCCAAGAAGGGGAACAATTGTTCTTAGATGCCTTACATGGTAACTATCGTATAAAATATGTAACATTGCCAGGCATTCAACGTTTACTTCATCTTCGTTTTCAATTAGAAGAAGGGAAGGACTATCAATTATTAGAAGCAGGCATTCAGAATCTAACTTGTCATGAAGAAACCATCACCAAGCTTCAGCGAATGCTTTCAACAAACTGGACATTGTCAAAGCATGTAGATGAAACATACAGCATATTTATGAAGTAGATATAATCCAAATAATCCCATTCGCGTTATGAGACGAATCGACATGTATTATACCCCATCTTGTCTTTTTTTAAATCGTCTCATAGCAATTAAGTATACTAGATTTAAATATTCATTCTTCTAACGCTTTATGCATAAAACGGGGAATTTTCAAAAAATAAAGATGATTTTCTTTCTAGAGAGAATCGTCTTTTTTTAACGTTTTAAAATAGAACAAATGTTCTGTGCAATAAAAAAGGGCATTTTTTTCATTATAAAGTTCCCAAATTTATATTTGGGAACGTTTTTTCATGGTAAAATAGAGCATATTGGAGGGATTTGATGCAAAAGACCAAGCTGCCGAAATTTATGAAGGACTTCCTTGTTTATTTAACAACTATTAGAGGAAAGTCTCAGCGTACAAGAAAAGAATATGAATATGATCTGGCACTCTTTTTCCGATTTCATTTAGCTGTCCAACAGGATTTAGATATAGGCAATATCACCTCTATCGATATTTCTACTATTACAATAGAAGAAATACGTGACATCACACTGGAAGATCTCTACTTATTTATGGAATATTGTGAGGTGCAGCGAGGTAATTCTGCATCTGCGAGAGCAAGAAAGGTTGCTACTTTAAAATCATTTTTTAAATATTTAAAAGGAAAGCGACGTCTTATCGAAGAAAATCCAGCCGATGAATTAGAAACACCAAAGATTGGGCGAAAACGACCAATTTATATGAATATAGAGGAAGCTAGACAATTTATCGACGGCATTCAATCTAATCATGCCTCACCCAGAAATTATTGCATGATGATGTTTTTCTTGAATTTAGGAATTCGAGTATCAGAGCTTTGTCAGTTAAATAAATCATCCATACAAGGTCGATATTTAACTGTTGTAGGTAAAGGAAATAAAGAACGGACAGTTTATTTAAATGATAGCTGTATGCAGGCACTCACAGACTATGAAGCTTGTGGAAAGACAGCCTATAAAGGAGAGGGAGAAGAGCCCCTATTTGTTTCTCAAAAGGGAACACGCTTTACTCGGCAAACCGTAGCTAAAATAGTGAAACAGATTAATCATCAATCAGGACTTCAAAAAGAAAGATTGACACCGCATAAACTCCGACATACCTCTGCTACCATGATGTATAAAGCAGGGGCAGATATCCGTAGCCTTCAGCATATACTGGGGCACTCAAGTGTGGCGACAACGCAAATTTATACGCATATTGAAGATGAACAACTTCAACAGGTGCTCGAAAATAACCCATTTAATATTGTCCACAATAAATAAAATACTATATCTTACAAATTTAAAGGAATTCTACGATGTTAAAGAGAATATGTCATAATAGAACATATGCTGAATAGAGTTCAATAAACACAAAGTAAGGGGAGAAGCCTTTGAATTCATTTATTACAAATCAGCTAATGGAAACTAGGAATAGTTTATTGGCTGAAATCGAGCTGTTAACTAATACTCAGTTCAATGGGAAGCACGAAGCAAGCAGTTGGAGTATAGCGCAAGTTTGCCATCATTTAGTTTTAGTGGAGGAATCCACTATTAAAGCGATTGCATGGGGATTAAAGCAAGTAGATGCTCAAAAAACAAAACGAAAAAATGTTCAACAAATTGCCGACAGATCTAATAAAATTATAGCGCCGAAAATTGTTGAACCGGCTGAAGATCTATTTACTGTTCAGCAAATAATGGATTTATTGAATGCTTCAAGAAAAAAATTAATTACCTTTCTTGATACAATCGAGGATAAATCCATATTAGCTGAGAAATCCGTGAAGCATCCAGCACTTGGTGAATTGCCTCTTGATCAATGGATTGAACAAATATATTTACATGAACAGCGACATATTGAACAAATAAAAGAGATCAAAGGTGCATTAGAGTCAACCTCTAACACTTTATAGAACATCCAATATCTCCATTTGAAGATGGAGATATTGGTTTTTTATTGTCGTCCATTATATTTATTTTATAAGCAAATACTTGACGACTAAAGAAAACTGTTATATATTAAATAAAAATAAAAACAACTGTTATAAAACAGTTTGATTAGAGGAGGAATTCTTATGTCAAAGTATCGTGATGGCTATGAATTTTATTGTGAAATGTGTGAACGTTATGGATTAGAACCAATTTCTTTTCGTTATTATGTCCTACAGTTATCTCAACAGCAACTTTCTGCTTATAACATGCAAGCCAAACAATTAGGCGTTTAAGGATGTGATTATTACGGAAGCCGATGTGAATATTTTATGAAAAGCCCAGCCATACTAATTGATATGGACTGGGCTTTTAAATAAATCAATTATGCCTCGGCATAATAGTATCCAGAATGGGCTTGACTTCTACTAAAAGAAGTTAAAAGAAATATCAGACAACTTATTGACTTGAGAATTCATCTGTTATATATTATTTAACAAATAATGTTTCTGTTATAGAACAATTATTATTATTTAAGCTACACATTTGAAAGGAAGTTATTAGGATGACAGATTATCGAGAAGGCTATGAATTTTATCGACAAGTATGTGAGAAACACGGACTTGAACCAATCAATTTTCATTATTACATTTTAAATTTATCGCAGGAGCAATTAGATGCATACAATGAACAAGCAAAAGCATTGGGAGGCCGAATAGAATATGAAATCTCTTAGCGCATGAAATGCCTTACTGCCTGTATGTGACAGTAAGGCATTTTTGAATGTACCCTAAAAGAAGAATTTATTTAAGTATCGTAAAAATTACATCAAAATCATATATTCTAAAGATAAAAAGCCTAAAGATAACATTTTAGATAGTACTATAGAATTACATATCTTTAAAATAAGAGAAATAATGTATGTTTAATGCACCTAAATTTTGTCGATTTCCTTGAAATTTATCAAATCCAGATTTGAATGTTTTTGATATTTGGGTTGAATTAACTGCTTTTCTAGGACTATAATATAATTACATAAAAAAGGGCACTATACCACAACTTTATACCTCGAAGTAAGATAAAGCAAAAGTACCAAACCCTTCTTATTTTAATGAACGGAGAATGAAAATGATGAATATCACGCCTAGTAGTATCAATCAAGTTAACTACAGTTTGAAAGAATTACAAGATATTTTTTCAGCCATGAATAGTTCAATCATTGTTGCCATTACAGACAGAACTGGAAAAATCACTTTTGTTAATGATCATTTTTGCAAAATATCAAAATATACGCGTGAAGAATTATTAGGTCAGGATCACCGTTTGCTTAATTCGGGCTTCCATCCAAAATCTTTCTTCAGAGAAATGTGGAAAACAATTGGTAAGGGGAATATGTGGAATGGCGAGGTATGTAATCGCGCAAAGGATGGCAGCCTGTATTGGGTAAAAACAACAATTATTCCGTTCCTGGATGATAACGGAAAGCCATATCAATATATTGCTATACGAGTTGATATTACTGCTCAGAAGGATATAAAAAAAATTACTCACATTGCTTATCACGATGAATTAACAGGACTACCAAACCGTCGTAAATTAGAACAACGTTTAGAAAATGAATTCCATCAATCCCGACGTACAGAAGAAAAGTTTGCGTTGTTTTTCATTGATGTTAATCGTTTTAAAAACATTAACGATGAACTTGGTCATATTATCGGGGATATGTTTTTAGTAGAGATGGCGAATCGCCTACGCAATATTGATCATACATCTAATTCTTTCTACCGACACAATAGTGATGAATTTGTGATGATTCTTAACGATGTAAGCCGTATTGAGGAGATGGCCAAGGAAATCATTGGTGTATTTAATGATAGCTTTATTGTCGATACGTATGAGTTCTATGCAAGTATTAGTATTGGCATTAGTATTTTCCCAGATCACGCAAGTTCCATTGAAGAGCTATTAAAAAATGCTGATATTGCTATGTATGCAGCAAAATCTACACGCGGCAATCAATATCGCTTATACCGTCCAAATATGGAAGAGGCAAATGATAAATGGCTATTACTCGAAACAAAATTACATCAAGCATTAAAAAAAGATATTTTAGAGCTACATTATCAACCAAAAATTGATTTAAAAACAGATAAAGTGATTGGAATGGAGGCGTTACTTCGCTGGTATGATCCTGAATTAGGTCAAATGCCACCTGACCGCTTTATTCCTTTTGCAGAGGAATGTGGACTTATTAATGATATCGGTGTTTGGGTGTTACGAAAAGCATCTGCGCAAGCACGTGCTTGGAACGAAAACTACCATTTAAACTTACGAGTGGCTGTTAATATCTCTCCTATCCATATTAGTACAACAGGCTTTGTTGACATGGTTCGAGACGTTATTGCAGAAACAGGAATAAATCCTCATTTATTAGAAATTGAAATTACAGAAATGAGCATGTTGGATTACACAGAGGACTTAATTGATACAATTAAGCAATTAAGAGCTCTAGGAATAACGATTTCTTTAGATGATTTCGGAACGGGCTATTCATCGTTAAATTACTTAAAGAAATTCCCTGTAGATGTTTTAAAAATAGATCGTGCATTTGTTCGTGATATTGTCCCAGAAAAGTCAGGAATCGCCATGATTTCCGCGATGATTTCTTTAGCACATGCATTAAACCTTGAGGTAGTAGCAGAGGGCGTAGAGGAAGAAGCCGAGTTAAAAGTGCTTCGTGAGCAGGGCTGTGAGTACGTACAGGGCTATTATTTTAGTAAACCACTATCGGTAGAAGACTTTACAAAACTGATTGATGATAGTGTATCAGTGGATAAATCCGACTTTTAAATTGAAAGTTAACTCAAAATGATTGATATTTTTTAACTGTTTTGCTAAAGTTATTGAAAATATAGAAATTGATGATGTGGCCAAGTAAGAAAGAATTGTGAACCAGAAAATATAGCAGCTGCTGAGAGCTATATCACCGCTTCTTATCTGAAAACCTACCACGGAGATGTTATGCAAACATAACCGGATCGTTTTCGTTACCAAACGTTAGAGGGTTTTAAGTTTACCGCTTAAAACTAAATTAAAGGTGGTACCACGTCAATCTAGCACAAAGACGTCCTTATTCAGAGGATGCTTTTGTGCTTTTTATTTTATAAAAATGGAGGAAAACACACATGTCAAAACAACTAGAAGATTTTTCGAAATGGTATATTGAGACCATCCAAAAGGCAGATTTAATGGATTATACTCCGGTTCGTGGCTGTATTGCCTTTAAACCAGATGGCTATGAAATTTGGGAGCATATTCAAGAGGAAATGGACCGTCGTTTTAAAGAAACAGGACATCGTAACGCCTATTTCCCAATGCTTATTCCTGAATCCTTCTTCCAAAAGGAAAAGGATCATATTGAAGGGTTTTCACCAGAGCTTCCTTGGGTGACAGAGGCAGCGGGTGAGCAATTAGAGGAACGCTTGGCGCTTCGTCCAACATCGGAAACGATGATTGGCCATCTTTACTCAAATTGGATCAAAAGCTACCGTGACCTACCAGTTCTTATTAATCAATGGGCTAATGTCTTCCGCTGGGAAAAGAAAACACTGCCTTTCATTCGGACATCTGAATTTCTATGGCAGGAGGGACATACAGCTCACATAGATGAAGATGATGCCCGTAAGGAAACAATGCAAATGCTAGAGATTTATAAGGAAGTTGTGGAGCAAGTATTGGCGATTCCTGTCTATGATGGACAAAAAACGCCTTCTGAACGTTTCGCAGGTGCTGTCGATACGTATTCCATTGAGGCGATGATGAAAAACGGCAAGGCAGTTCAAGCCGGTACATCCCATTATTTAGGTACAAAATTTGCTGAAGCCTTTAATATTAAATATTTAAATAAAGCGAACCAGCACGAATATGTACACACAACGTCCTGGGGTACTTCTACTCGTTTAATTGGTTCTGTCATCATGGTGCATGGTGATGAGCAAGGGCTTATTTTACCGCCAAAAATTGCACCAACTCAGGTAGTATTGATTCCTGTGGGTCCATGGAAAAAGAACCCTCAAATTATGGAGCATTTGGATGAGATTTTTGCTGGACTAAAGGCAAAAGGTATTCGGGTACGTCTTGATGATTCAGACCAATCGCCAGGCTTTAAGTTTAATGAATGGGAGCTAAAAGGTGTGCCAGTTCGTATTGAATTAGGACCTCGAGACCTTGAAAACAATCAAGCTTTACTGAAAGCACGTGATGAAAATGAAAAACAAAACATTGATTTGTCTAATGTTGTGACAGCCATTGAGGAAGAACTAACGACGATGCAAAAGCGTTTACTTGAAAAAGCTCGTCAATTCCGTGAGGCAAACACTCATACAACGATTGACACCCTATTACAATTACAGCAGCACATTAAAACAGCCAAAGATAACAGCACTATTCCAGGCTGGGTTCTTGCTGGATGGTGTGGGGATGATGCATGCGAGGAAAAAGTAAAAGAAGAGACAAAATATACGACTCGTAACATTCCATTTAATCCACCAACAGCTAAAACGACATGTATTTGCTGCGGAAACGAAGCAAAGCATACGGTTTGGTTTGCTCAGTCATACTAAAAAATTGTGATAAAAAATTCACCCCAATTGTTAGATAATTGTCTAATAATTGGGGTGATGTACAATAATGGGAGGCTAATTATTCAAATTTATTTGGATTTCCATCAAAAGAGTTATCTGCTATTTTGATGGATTCGGATGGACACCCTTCATAAGCATCATATAGATCATCATGAAGTTCTTCTGGTATTTGAGCAGTTCCTTTATTGTTATCAAGCAGTGCATGTGAATTTCCTTTAGCATCTTGGCAAAAAATCTCTGGTGCAACATCGCTACATGCACCGCAACCGATGCAAGTATCTTTATCAACAATTGTATATTTCATTTTTTCCTCCTGTTTAAATAGTTTAGACTTTCTATTTTTCCATTAAGCTTGTACTATGAGGCGTTTGCATATTTGCTGTTGGGTCAATATATACTTTTGCATTACTAACAGCAATAGGTGCTTCTCCAAATCCAGTTGCAATTAATTTCAGCTTGCCTTCATGTGTGCAAATGTCTCCAACTGCGTAAATGCCCGCTATATTTGTTTCCATACGACTGTTTACTACAATTGAGTTATCTTTAATCTCTAACCCCCAATTTTTTATGGGACCCAAGGAGGAAACAAAGCCGTAATTTACAATAACGTCATCTACGTCAATTGTTTTTTTGCGGGTTCCTCTTACTTCTTCTAAAACGACCTTGTCAATTCGTTCCTCTCCGATTAGTTCAGCTGGGACAAATGGTGTTATTATTTGAACTGTGGAGTTTTGTAAATATTCTACACTTTTTTCGTGCGCACGGAATACTTCTCTACGGTGCACTAATGTTACCTGTTTAGCAATCGATTCTAGCATTAATGCCCAGTCAACAGCAGAATCACCACCACCGAATATGATGACTCTTTTTCCAGAAAATTTATTTACATCATTAATGAAGTAATGAATATTACTATTTTCATATTTTTCTGCGCCTGCAAGTGTCAATTTCTTTGATTGAAATGCGCCATTACCAGCTGTGATGATAATCGTTTTTGAATAATGAATTTCAGAATTTGTCATCAGCTTAAATATGCCATCAGTTTGTTTTTCTACATATTCAACCGATTGTTCAAGACAAATTGAGGAGGTGAATTGATTCATTTGCTTCTTTAAATTATCGACAAGTTCTTGAGCACGAATCTTCGGGAAACCTGGGATATCATAAATGTATTTTTCAGGATATAATGCGGATAATTGTCCACCAAGCTGCGGAAGACTTTCAATAATTTTCACGGATAATTGCCTCATACCCGCATAAAAGGCAGTAAATAATCCTACTGGTCCGCCTCCTATAATAGTTATGTCAAAAACTTGATCATCTTGTGGCATTAATTTCACTCTCCTTAATTCTTTATGGTTATATCTTAGATAACAAGAATGAAATGTAGCTGAAATTCTGTGAAAGATTTAATATTTACTCTAAATTAAATAATGATAGATTTAGTTATGAATATTTTCAAAATGTAGTACGATAAATGTGTCGTATCAAAAACATTCAAATGATTGTTCAAACCCTTACCAAAATTATTGTTTTCACACACTGCTACAGAATCATGTTACCTATATTCTGCACTTTCAGTTTGATGAAATAAATAACTTGGTAGATTATTTTCGCGACTCACCATTATGGTGCAAACTAATTATTGATAATAGCTAACTAAGAAAAGGGAGAATAAAATAAATGGTAGCATTAATCGATTGGAAAAATGGCGCGAAAGGACACAAATTTATAGCTTCCTTTAGTGGAGGAAAGGATAGTGTCCTAGCCATATATAAAGCATCACAAGTTGGCCAAGCGATGGGTCTTATCGTCATGTTGGAGGAAGAAGGGCAGCGTTCTAGATCACATGGAATGCCACCGGAGGTAATACAGGCACAAGCTGACTCGATAGGTTTACCTGTCTATACAGCTGCTGCGAGTTGGGCAGATTATGAAAGTGTATTTTTAGGTCTTTTAGAACAGGCTAAAAATCAAGGGGCAGAGGTATTGGTTACTGGTGATTTAGATATGCCTGCACATGGCTGCTGGCATGAAAAGATCACAAAAAAGGTAGGATTAAAGCTCGGCATGCCTTTATGGGAGATGGATCATCGAGAAGCTGTCGATGAATTTATTCACCTAGGATTTGTTACGATGATCGTCACGGTCAATTTATCTTTAGGCATGACGGAGGATGATTTAGGGCGAGTTCTTACACCAGATTATATTAAGGAACTTGAAGCCCGAAACATTGACCCTTGTGGGGAAGGTGGAGAATTCCACACAACGGTTATTGATGGTCCTCTTTTCCAATATCCAATTACTGTTCGAAAATGTCCGATTATTAGAGATGGAGGATACGCATTTTTACCTTTGGAACTTGCAAAAAAAGAATCTAAAAAAAGGGGGAAAAATGAGCCCAATGTTAGATTTATTACAAAACATTGATAATCATGGTTTTCATCTTTTTGCTTTCAGTTCATTTGCGTTAAATGAATAAAATCTCCATTCTGTGGATTGGCCTTTAAATTATTGAAAGTATATTTTGCCTTAGCCTTTAAAAGAAATGTTAATAAAGCCATTGTTACGTTCCTGCTTGTTGCTAGGGTACCGTCAGGATAATGCGCATTTACAAGTCCATTTTCCTGACGGTACCCCTTTATGCAGTTTCAATTCATGCCTATTTATTGGATTTTTAAAATCTTATTCTATCCTTATTTGTTGGAATACTATTATTTACTTTTTCCCATGTCCCATTTTTAAATAATTCGTATTGTTCAAAAGCACAAGGTAATCCTTTTGCAGTAGCGATGTCACTACTATCCATAAGCTGAAAATGCAAATGCGGCGCAAAGGAGTTACCTGAATGTCCCACTCTACCAATTACTTCACCTTTTTTTACATTCTGCCCAACTGAAGCCTGAATGGAGCCTGTTTGAAGATGGACTAATGCAGCGTATACATTTTCGCCACATTCTATAATGATGTAGTTACCAGCAACTGATTGTATGTTGTCTTTCTTCGGATCGAAATAATGAGCATTTTTATAAGCGTTAGTCATATCTGAAAGTACTCTTGTTCGTGTTCGTTCTTTATAACCATCCTCTGCTATGACAATGATCCCATCACAAGGAGCGTATACGTCTTGCCCCCAACAATAATATTCATCTAAGGGAACCCCAAAAAGTAGATATTGCGCCAAGCTAACGCGATAAGCCGGCCAACCCTTTCTTTCCCAATCCACTTGTATAAAATCATAAGCATATCTTGATCCTAATTTGTTTGTACCATGACTCGGAATTTTTGTCCCTGGAGTGTTAGGAGAGTGCCATTCCCCCCTCAAAGGAAACCCTATAATTATCGGCTCACGCGCATCAATCATCATTATTCCTCCTCTGTCATTCTTTACCTACATTATTAAAAATGACTAATGCCACAAGGGGAAGTGGCAATACAATACTGATAAGTACATACGTTTTCGTGTTGAAAGCACATTTCCCAACCCCTTATTCTTTACTTGACGTATAGTATACTTTTCTCAGTTCATCAAAATATCCATCAAGTTTTTCAATAACGAGTTCATAGTTTATAGCCTGAGAATCTGAATCTCTAATATCCTCTAATATTTCATTGGTAAATCCAACATTAACCCAGAGTATAAATTGTTTGCACTTTTCAATATCCAACCCTACTCTAAATTTAGCTTCATCTATTCCATCAAATAATTTAGGAGAACAGCTTAAATGTTCTTCGTGTACTCTGTTTTCGAGTTCCTTACTAATCTCTTTGGATTTAGTGGGCTGTAAAAGTTTATGAAACTCAAAAATCCAGGGGTACCTTGCCCATAATTTAATTTGCAATTGATACGATTGACGTAATCTGTCAAAAATATCTTTTTCATCATAATTCATCAATTCAAGATATTCATTTTTAATTAGGTCAGAGAAGTAATCATACACAACAAGAAATAGCTCCTGCTTGCTACTTACATAGTGGAACATAAGAGCCTTAGAAATTCCGGCTTCTTTTGCGATTACATTTGTTGAAGCATTGTCATACCCCTTTGATGAAAATTCTTTTAATGCTGCATTTAGAATAGCGTCCCTCCTTTGAGGGTTTAAATCTAATAACTTTGTCAACATCGGTCACTCCTTTATAAGAAATGAGGTTTTACCTATTAGGTTAATTTCATTATATATATGTTTACCTATAAGATCAATGTAAAGACAGTATGATGTAGTTTTATTTGCTTTGATAAGCGTCCAAAGGGTTACAAAAAATTATTTTGAGCAATGTACTTACTCCAAGACAAGTAAAACTGTCTTAATGTTGTTCAGATAGGGAGTTCGAAGGGTTTAACTTCTGTAACTTTATTGCATTTTGAACATATGTTTTTCAAAGGTATAAAACCAATATCATTTTGACTAAAATAATAATTGACTGGACACTAAATGGTGGCATATAATTAAGACACCATTTAGTGTCCTATTAGAAAGGGTGGTGGTTTTGAGTAACAAGCATCAAGAGCGTGACGTTTATGTAGCCATTGCTGATCCAACTAGGCGTCAATTGCTCAATTTGTTAGCAAAGGCAGATGAGTTACCGCTTCATGAATTAACGGCTCAATTTGAAATGGGGCGTACAGCTGTATCTAAACATTTGACCATCCTAAAAGATGCTGGTCTTGTTATTGCTCGAAAAGAGGGTAGAGAAACGAGATATAGGCTGAATGCGGCTCCATTGAAAGAAATACAAGATTGGGTATCAATTTATGAAGGTTTCTGGAAAGAAAGAATTTCAAAATTACATTTACTATTGGAGGAGAAAAAATGAAACCAGATGTATCATTAGATTTTAAATTTACAAGTTCGATTGAGCAGGTATGGCATGCCCTGACAGATTCGGATACACTTGCAAAATGGATTTGGAGCAATGATTTTCAGCCGATTATAGGCCATAAATTTCAGTTCCGTGCTGAGCCAAACGAATGGTGGGATGGCATTGTCGATTGTGAGGTGCTTGAAATAGAAGAGCCACATAAATTATCATATACTTGGACAAGTGCTGGAGAAACTACGACCGTTACTTGGACATTAACACAAACAGCAGACGGTACAACACAGCTACATCTTGATCAAGGTGGATTTAGTGAAGAAACAAAAGCTCGTCAAGGAGCTATCGAAGGGGCAAAATACGCTTGGACGAATATGAGTTCGCAGCTTGAAAAAGTATTAGCTTAGTTCAAACAAAATTGAGACAAATGAGAGCGCAATTCCTTAGCAAGAATTGTGTTCTTTCATTTTCTGAAGGAAGCTCTTCAAAGAAAGCAAGGGGCTCTTTGAAAAACCTTAAGCACCTACTTAATTTAGTATATGGAAGGATAATATAATGAAGATCAATCAACTAATTGCTAACAATATTAATCGTTTAGATGTTGTCTTACCAGAGGATCAATCACTAGGAATTGCAGGTTTGTCAGGATCAGGAAAAACTACATTTTGTCAAACAATTGGGGAAGAATCAAAAAAACGCCTTGTTTCTTTATTGCCAAAGGCTGAATATCAATATTTATTTCCAAATATTATGGAAACAAATTTCAGTGCCATCAAAATGGAGGACATGCCCTTAGTTCTTTTTTTAGGGAAATCATCCATTTCTACAAATCCACGTTCAACAATTGGCACGCATACGGGTGTTTTTAAAGAGATTCGTGATCGACTGGCAGATGAATTCCATCTGTCTCCTGAGGTTTTTTCCTTTAACAATGCATTGGGCTGGTGCCCTGCTTGTAAAGGACGCGGTACAACAAAAAATATAGAATGTAAAAAATGTGAGGGCAAGCGCTATAGTCAGGAAGTAGAACAACATAAAGTAACTTTATGGAATGAACAATTTAGTATATCTGACATTCACAATTTAAGCATCGAAACAATCTTTTCCCTGACAAAGGAATTAAAAATTAGTGAAGAGAAACAACATATTCTTCAAAATATTATCCAAATGAATATTGGCTATTTAACATTAAATCGCATTATGGGCACCTTGTCAGGAGGGGAATTAACTAGACTTTACTTAGCAGAATTTATGGCAACAAGTGAAAATACGGTCATAATTATTGATGAAATCTCTGTTGGTCTTGATCATAACACCCTAGTTAAAATTTTAGAACAAATACAGCAATTAGGCTCTAAAAATCAAATTTGGCTTATCGATCATTCCGATACAGTGCTAGACACGGCTAATCAGCCTATATTCTTTGGACCAGGTAGTGGCAAATATGGTGGACAAATCGTCGATGCATCTCCTCGACCACAGCCAATCTTTTGGGAACGAAATCAGAAAAAACCAACTACCTTCTATCAATTCCATGAATTACATTGCCGAAATATTCAAATGGACGAAATAGAAATTCCTCAAAACCGACTGGTAACCTTTACAGGAGAGTCAGGCTGCGGGAAGTCAACACTTGTCAATGAGTGTATTGCAAAGGATTTTGTAAAGCGCTATCCAAAAGATAAACTAGTGATGGTAGGACAAGATCGCAACCAATCGATTACTAGCCGTTCCACTGTCGCAACATTCCTCGATATTAAAAAGAAATTAACCAAATATAGTCAGGATATTGATGATATTTTTCTACGCTCGATTGAGGATATTATTGACGAACTTCCGAATGAAGATATTGCCCATAAGCGTCTAAGCTTGCTTATTAAGCTTGGACTTGGTTATTTGACGCTGGAAAGAAAAACACAATCCCTATCAACTGGTGAATTCCAATGTGTGCATTTAGTGTCAGAGTTGTTTGCAAATTCTCGAAATCCACATACACTCTTTATCTTTGATGAGCCTTCTAAAGGGCTATCTCAAAACATTTTAAATCAATTTATTGATAGTATCAGAGACATTTTACAAGATGAATCCATCTCCATCATGATGATTGAGCACAATGCCTATATGTTAGAAAGCTCAGATTTTATTGTTGATTTTGGTAAAAGACAGCAGGAGCCAGTGACACATCTTGAGGTGGTTAGCCATGAACACTATTTTAATCAGGATAACTATGCAAAAGATACAGCTCCATTACAAATCGCATCCACGCTGGAATCAAGAAATGGTATTCAATACTTAGAAGACCATCCTATAAGTTATTTTAAAAATGCAGAAAATGTTTATAAAGGTGGCATCTTAAAAAGCCTATCCTCAATGGCCCGTCTCATTTATGGTGAATATGAATCAAACAAGATAGCCCCCGTCATAGCTATTGATCTTGAAAGACATCTGTATAGCCAATATAGTTTTTTATATGAAATAGCTGGACTTATAAATCATATTATCGCTGCACATCCAACGAATAAGGATACAAGAAGCTTCGATTTCTTTAGTCAAGAAAATCATTGTCCAAGCTGTTCAGGAAGATTAGAAATCGAAAAATTTGATTTTGAGCTTGTCATTCAAGACAAAAACGTTCCATTTTGGGATGGATTACTACATCCAGATGTGATGGAGGTCTTAAAATACTATCAACATTCCAAACTGGAGTTCCTCTTTGAAGAGATAAAAAATGAACTTGGGCAAGATATTAGTAAAAGCTATAATGACATGACCGAAGATGAAAAGCATACATTTTTATATGGTTATTGGGAAAAGTCATTTTATGATAAAGCAACGAAATCCTCGAAAAAATGGGAAGGCTTTAATTTTATTATTGGTCGCTATATTGTCATTTCCAAATCAATCATTAAAGAGCAAATGAAAGAAACTAGAGTGATGATACCTTGCCCAATATGTCATGGTTCGGTCCTCAATCACCAAAAGAAATTACAATTCGGTGATTTCGATATACGTGATATTATTCATCAACCGATTGATGAGGTCATAAAAACAGTTGGGGAATTACCGGAGCTAGAAAAAATCAAAGCCATCGTTGGGGGAGATATGTCGCTTACAACCGATGTCTCCTTACTACCTAGGGAAACAAAGGTATCGTTGAAAATGCTTGAATTAGAGCTTGCAAGGTTTGTCGGTTATGAAATCGTTTTACAAAACGCGCTGCCATTCTGGGATAGTATTAAGGACAACATGAAAGCAATAAGCAATAAAAATCTAATTACCATCTGTGATTTTGCTACTATTAACGAAACTCGAGAAGCCATTATCGATAAATATTTCACCAATGGAAAATTCAAAAAACTAACGTATGTCTATGAGGCATTTGGCTACAAAAAAATCGTTACGCAAATTAACAAGGTGAAAGCAAGTCATCCATGCCCATTCTGTAAAGGGAAGAAAGTCATTTCAGAGGATAATCTTCATGATGGTGTATTTAAATTATCTGTTCCTTGTGTGAGTTGTAGAGCAAGTGGGATCAATGAAGAAGGACGAAAGGAAATCATCGATGGCATTGATGTACAAACTTGGTTAACTGGCACAGTAAGTGATGTTGTTACAGAAGGAACACATATTGAAGCTGTTGCCGATATTCCTATTTTCAATCGCATCAGAGAGCTGAATAAACAAGAGATGATGGCGATTTATCAATACCTTGAGCAGAATAATTAATAAGAACAAGAAACTCATTTGCAGTAATCCATTGCAAATGGGTTTTTTGTTGAACAATTTCCAAAGAAATTCAAACCGTGTTGTCTTTGACACCTCGACCGTATTATAAGTTAATGGATGGGTATTAAAAGGGGAGATATTCTTTGGTAAAAAAAGTATTGTTATTTGGTGATATTGGAATTGATGATACCGTTGCTTTAATCTATGCAAGGCTAAACCAAGAAATAGAAATCGTAGGGCTTGTTGCCGATTACGGAAATGTATCGAGAGAGGATCCCGTATCCAATATCTATTATGTTATGAAATTATTCGACTTTAAGGAAATACCAGTTATTTTGGGGGCAGAGATTCCGTTAACGGGAGAACAGCCGACATATTATCCAGAAATCATGGGGAACGAGGGCTTGGTCCCATTGTACCGAATGAAGATTCCGAAATAAAAATCGAAAACTTTTGGGACATCATCAAAATTATTGAAAAATATAAAGATGAGCTAATAATCGTCAATATCGGTCGTCTTACCTCACTTGCGACGATGTTTATTCTCTATCATAAACTAATGAAGAATGTGAAGGAAATTTATATGATGGGTGGGGCATTTTGGGTGCCTGGCAATGTCACGACAGTGGCGGAAGCAAATTTTCATGGAGATCCATTTGCAGTCAATATTGTACTCACTTACGCAACGAATGTAACGATCATTCCATTGAATGCTACACAAAAGGCCATTGTCACACCGGGGATGGTTGATTATATAGATTCTTTTGGAAAAACGAAAATCCTCAAACCATTAATGCAATATTATACCCGATTTTATCAAGAACGGGACCCTTCACTTCTTGGAAGCCCCGTCCATGATGCGTTAACACTTATGGCTACGATTTATCCTAATATGTTTTCTCTATTGAAGGAAGTAAGTATTGGAATCATTTTTTGCTCTAACTTTAAACGTCATCAGCATTAATACAACTAAAATAAATAATAATGCGAAAAATGCAAAGTCAAAAGTGTTTGTTACATCCTTTATAACACCAACAAGCATCGGAATAATGCCACTAATAATATAACCACCAAATTGAACCATGGCAGTCCATTCACTTGCTTCTTTTGGCGTAGCAGTTGCGTCTAAGGGTAGAATCATGGCCAATGGGAATAAGCCTCCAGCACCAATGCCCATTAATGTGGCACAGAAAATGGGTGACATCCCGCCAGTTATTAATAACAGAATGCCGATAAAGGAGCTTAATGCACAAAGTAGCATCCAAGGTTTTCTCTTCACACTATTATTAATTAAAATCGGAATAATAAAGCTACAAATCATTTGCATAACGGAAAAAATAGTTACCGTTGTTGCGGCGTAGGCATCACTATAACCAACGTCCTGCACTTTTGGAGCGAGCCAGGTCGCCAGGGCGTAATAAACACCTGATTGTAAACCAAACATTATCATAAGGAGCCAAACATATCGATTTCCCCAAGGTAATCGGCTTTTTTGACTGCCAGATTTCTCGATTGTTACTTCAGCTTGCTTTGATTTTTTGATAATAGGCATCCAAACAATGATTCCCATAAGTGCGAATACTGACCATATTGCTAAAGCTGCATTCCACGATTGATGAAAAGCATGCATAACAGGCACGACTAAACCAGCGCTTAAAGAGGCTCCAATTCCCATCCCTGCTGAATATACACCAATCATAGTAGAAGAATATTTAGGAAATTCCTTTTTAATATAGCCAGAGATCAGTGGGCCTGTAATGGCTATACCTATCCCACTAAAAATAGCTGTTAGTAATAAAAGCAATGGAAAAGTCGCTACTAAACGCAATGCCGTAGAAACACCAATTAATAAAACGGATAAAGCAATCGTCAACTCAATACCCCATCTTTCACTTAACTTCCCAGCCAATGGAGCAAAAATCCCCATGCAAAAAACAGGTAGGGCAGTTAGTAAACTTACTACTACACTAGACATCTGTAAATCCATTTGAATATTTTTCAATACTGGTGAGATGGATGTAATGGAAGCTCGTAGATTCATAGAGAGTATAAACAATGAAAAAACACTCCAAATAATTGTAAGATTTTTTGATTTAGTCATAACTGAAAACACCTCTTTTTGTAAATATGAATGATTGTTTGATATACTATAGTTAACTTTCTAAACAAATAAATAAACTACAATTAACCGACTTGTATACTATAATATACTAAATGTACGAAGTCAACAGAAGGGGTGCGACACGTTGAATGAGGAAAATATTGACTTATCTAGTCAAGTTGGGCTTAATCTAAGAGAAATTCGAAAAAGCAAAAGGATGAGTCTTGATGATTTAGCAAATGTAAGTAATGTTAGTAAATTGACGTTAGGAAAAATTGAAAGAGGGGAAACGAATCCAACCGTCAATATTCTTTGGAAAATATGTAGAGGGCTTAATATTCCACTCGTCTCTTTACTATCATTTAAGGAAAATATAGAAGTGCATAGATTTGGATCAAATTACCAATTTTTAGGAAATAATAATGATTGGTTTGTCGAGCCATTATTTAATACACATGGAACGGAATGGTATAGAGGTTGCATCGAACCAAATAGTGAGAACAGTGAATGTCACTTAGCGGGATCAGAAGAAATTGTCCTTGTGTTAAACGGGCAATTGGAGATGAAGGTAGGAGAAAAAATTCATCAATTAAATCAATGGGATGTCATTAAATTTAATGGCGAAGAGCTTCACACATACATTAATCGTTCCAACGAAAAAGTACATTTGATGCTCTCGTTAAGCTATACAACTCGATAGTTTGTCATAAAAAAATCGTCCTTACTCATCAAGTAAAGGACGACTTTTTTCATACTCTCGTCTAGATATATCCCCAAATCATACATAATAACGTCCCAAAAATGGTAACGAGCGCAATGATCAACGCATAATAAATGTTGGTAAAGATCGCAGGTTTATCCTCTGTTTCACCAGCATGCATAAAGACAACTAACTGCAAGCCAGCCTGAATAAATGCTGTGACTAAAAGTATTGTCATGGTAATGGGCGATGATATATCAAAAAAATACACACATGTAGCAATGATGGTAAGGATAATTGACAGGGCAAATCCCATAACTTGTTTTAGTGGGAATAAATCACTCATTTCAAACCATTCCTTTCAAGTAAATGAAACTGAAGATAAAGATCCATACCACATCTAAAAAGTGCCAGTATAAGGAGAAGATGAAAGATTTATTGGCTGTTTCAGGCGTCAACCCACGCTGAATTAGTTGGTAGACAATAAACATACCCCAGAACACCCCAAAAGTGACGTGCGCACCATGCGTCCCTAATGTTGTCAAAAGGGTAGCTGTAAAGGCACTTGTTTGTAATCCTGCACCAACATGCACATAGTGAATGAACTCATACACTTCAAAACCAATAAATGCTACACCAAGTAGTAGCGTCAAAACATAGAACGTTATCATCGCTTTCGTATAACCCTTGCGCATGGCATGTATGCCTAAGCCAATGGTAAAGCTACTTGTTAAGAGAATAAAAGTTTCAAATAAAACAGGTGTAATTTCAAAAATATCAGCTCCTGTAGGACCATTTCCAGTGCGATCCACTAAAACAAAGTAAGCTGCGAACAGCGTTCCAAAAAGCATGATTTCAGCGCCGATAAATACCCAAAAGCCTAGTATATTCAATTGATTTTGCTGTGTACTATATTCTAAAGGAAGTGATTGATCGATTTTCATGATTGACTACCTCGCAATTTCGATTCCGTTGCTTTCACTTTTTCGACAGAAACATAATGTCCTGGATCTTTTTCCAACGAACGGTGCGCCATACAAATAAAAATACCGATAGTTGTAACAATAGTTGGAATCCACATACCAAATACAAATGAAAAGCCCCATGCAAAGAAAATACAGCCTAAAATGAAAGGTACACCACTGTTATTTGGCATATGAATGTTTTCATATTGCTCTGGGAACAAATCATGCTGACGATATTTTGCATCCCATAAGGCCTCCGTTGAAATGACATACGGCACCTTTGCAAAGTTATAGTACGGCACAGGACTTGGTATAGCCCATTCTAATGTACGTGCGTCCCATGGATCTGAGCCAACGTTTCTTGGAGCATAACGTATGCTGTAATAAACGTTGTATACAATTAAAATAAAGCCAATTGTAAGGCCAATTGCACCGATAAAAGAAATCATATTCCACATTCCAAAACCTGTGGAGGCTGAGTAAGTGTACATACGCCGTGCTTGTCCATCTAAGCCAGAGAAGAACATTGGCATAAAGGCTAGTAAGGTGCTGATCGCAATAATCCAGGCGGTTACTTTGCCTATTTTTTCATTTAACATAAAGCCAAACATTTTTGGCCAATAGTAATGTAAGCCTGCTAACATCGCAAATACAACACCTGGAATAATCACCATATGGAAGTGTGCTACTAAAAACATTGTATTATGGTATTGGTAGTCAGCCGCAGACATACCAAGCATCACGCCTGTTACGCCACCTATTGTAAACGTAGGGATAAACAACATTGAATATAACATCGGCGTTGTAAAGACAATTTTTCCTTTCCATAGGGTGAATAACCAGTTAAAGATTTTAACTCCAGTAGGGACAGCAATGGCCATCGTTGTTATTGAAAAAATACTATTTGTTAAAGCACCTTGTCCCATCGTAAAGAAATGATGGGTCCATACTAAAAACGATAGGAAGGAGATAATAACCATTGAACCGACCATCGATTTATAGCCATAGAGATTGCGGCCAGAGAATGTAGAAATAATCTCACTGTAAAGTCCAAAGGCCGGTAAAATCAGGATATAAACCTCAGGATGTCCCCATACCCAGAAGAAATTCGCCCACAGCATATCCATACCGCCGTTGGAAGATGTGAAGAAATTCGTAGCAAATAGGCGGTCAAAAGTTCCCATGACAAGTGCAACTGTTAATACTGGAAAGGCAAAAACGATAATTACATTTGCGACGAAAGAAGACCATGTAAACATTGGCATTTTCATTAATGTCATACCTGGTGCTCGCATTTTAAGAATCGTAACAATCATGTTAATACCGGTAATTAATGTACCGAGTCCAGAAATTTGTAGAGCAAACAAGTAATAGTTCGTCCCTACTGATTGACTAAATTCATTACTAGCAAGAGGGAAATAATTCGTCCAGCCAGCATCAGGAGAGCCGCCAATGACAAAGGAAATATTTAATAGCATGGCCCCCATGAAAAATAGCCAAAAACTTAGAGCATTCAAACGTGGGAAGGCCACGTCTCTTGCGCCAATTTGAAGTGGCACAATGTAGTTCATAAAGGCCATAATAAACGGCATGGCCATAAATATAATCATTACGGTTCCGTGTGTTGTAAATATTTCATTATAATGCTGGGCATCTAGTAACTTATTATCAGGTACTGCCATTTGTGCTCGCATCATAATAGCATCCGCTCCACCACGGAAAAGCATAAGAAGGGCTGAAATTAAATACATAATACCAATTCGTTTATGGTCAACTGTTGTTAACCATTCACGCCAAAGGTAGCCCCATTTTTTAAAATAGGTTAATCCTACAATCATCGCTATCACCGTAAGACCAATAGCGACCATTGAGGCATAAATAGCCGGGCTTGGATGGGGTATCGCAAATCGTTCAAAGTAATCCATCTGACTATGTCTCCTTTCGACATCAACCTTATCGTAAACTAGTTCATTTCGAGAATTTCAAGATTGTTTTATTGAGATGCATGATCTTTTACGTGAGAAGAACCATGCTGATGTCCACCATTTTCACCCTCAGGTGCTGGCAAAAACGATAAATGCGTTCCTGTGTAAGTGGACTGTCCCACATGCCCTGGTTCTAGTAACGTATTAAATTTTTCCTCCGTTAATAGATCTGCTGTTGCTTTTACTTCCATTACCCAGTCTTCAAAATCATCCTGAGTCACTGCTGTAACGTTAAACGTGTTTTCAGCGAACCCTTTTCCATTAAAGTTTGCATTTCTTCCCATAAACTCTCCTGGCTTATCTGCAGCCAAATGCAATGTATTCACCATATCGGCCATTGCATATTTTTGACCACCAAGCTGGGGAATCCAGAAGCTAGTAATCGGTCCATACGAATAAAGTTTGAATTCAATTGGTCGCTCTGCAGGAATATACAAATAATTTATGGTTTCAATATCTTCTTCTGGATAACTAAAATGCCATTTCCAGTTAGAGGTTGAAGCATAAATGACCAATGGCTTTTCATCTTTGTATTTTTCTGGCGTCGATTCCACCTTATAATTACTTTGAACGGAAATAATAGACATGTAAGCAACTATTAAAACAGGTATGCCTACACAAATGATTTCAACCATTGTACTCCCCTTAATGTGGGGAGGCTTATAGTCGGGACTTTGCTTAGAAGCACGATATTTCATTAACATATAAGCTAAAATCACGAAAACGATTAGTACGATAAAAGACATAATCCCTATAGAAAGCATAATATCTTTGGCTTGTACTTGAGCCTGAGGGCCTTTTGGATCTAATACTAATAACGGGTCACAGCCGGTTAACATAGTGACAATAGTGAAAAGACTGACTAATTTAAGCCAATTTTTTTTCATATACAAACCCCTTTATCTGATTCTTTGAAGTGCTATCGGTTACTATAGGTTTTGTATGGATTTTGATTCACAATTGATTTTTATCATAGTGGCACATACTTTGAAAGACAAGGCGTTTTGCAAGATAACACAGAATGTTCTAAAACGAAAAAAATAATTTCAGTATAACTTTATCGAGATAAATACACGTCTAGTAAGGCTTTTTATAGGATGATAGGGATTGAATTTTAAAGTGGATGGGGAAAGTAATAATAAAGTGGATGGTTAGTGACAGAAGATGTTATATTATGATTGATTTTTTAGCTAATCTGATACTGCTAAAAAAAATTATCATGCTCTATAGAGGTGAGTATATATGGATTGGAAACCTGATCGAAATGCTAAAAAAGCTATCTATAAACAACTCGCAGAATATATTGAAAAAGGTATTGCAGATGGGACATTTCCTCCCGATAAACCTTTACCATCAGAGCGATACTTAGCAAACGTTTTGAATGTAAATAGAAGTACAGTCGTTAGTGCATATGACGAATTGGAAGCATTGGGGCTTATTGAACGGAATAGAGGAAGTGGCACAACCATTAGTAAGGATATATGGGGGATCACAAGGAAAAGAATTCCTAGCTGGAATCGATATATTGAGGCAGGCTCCTTTTTACCAAATCTACCTGTCACACAAAAAATAAGAAAGGAAGCAGTGGAACACAAACTAATAAATTTAGCCACAGGAGAATTATCAGAAGATCTTTTCCCTAAAAGCTCTTTAAGAGAAATTACAGCAACACGCTCTTTTATTGGTAGCCTTGGATATGATCATCCACAGGGGAGTGAAATACTTCGAACTACCCTCATGAAACATATTAAAAATAGCCGAGGAATTGACACAAAACCTTCTTCCATACTGATTACATCAGGGGCGCAGCAAGCATTACATTTGATTGTTCAATGCTTATTAAAGCCTGGAGATGCAATTGCAATCGAAGATCCTTCGTACAATTATAATCTGCCTATCTTTAAATCTGCAGGCTTACAAATACACTATTTATCTGTTGATAAAGATGGTATCAATCCAGACGATTTGCAAACATTATATAAAAAACATCGTATTAAAATGATTTTTTTAAATCCTGATTTTCACAATCCAACAGGCACTTCTTTAGATATTAAGCGAAGAGAGGCTATTTTAGATATATCCTCAAAGCTTGGTATTCCAGTTGTAGAGGATGATCCCTATAGCTTGACAGCATTTTCCGGGGATAAAACTCCTACCCTAAAATCATTAGATAAAAATGGCAATGTTTTATACATTAGCTCTTTGTCTAAGGTCGTTGCCTCGGGATTACGGATTGGATGGATTGTTGGTCCCACATCCGTTATTGAAAGGTTATCTGATGCAAAGCAACAAATTGACTTTGGTCATTCTAGCTTTACACAGTGGATAGCCAATGATTTTTTAGAATCAATAAACTTTAATTTGCATATCAAAAGTTTAATTAGAGAATTAGAAAAAAGACGAAATACAATTGTTCAAAGTCTCGATACTTATTTAAAAAACCAGGTGGCGTTTTCTATTCCTCAAGGCGGTATCCACATATGGTGTAAAGTGTTGAAGAATTATAGTGAAACAAAATTACTGGAAGAATCGATTAAACAAGGAGTCATTTATGTTCCTGGTTCAACCATGGGATCCCAGAATGGCTTTGTCCGTTTTACGTATGCTAGAGAAGATATGGATTCAATCGATGAAGGAATTAAAAGGTTTGCACAAGCTTTTAATAGCATATAGTAAGAAGATGAATTTTTGTAAATTATAGACAAGTGGATGACTAAAATAGTGGCAAAGTGGATGGTTAAAAATATTCGTAAACAATTTATGATATAGACATGGATCAGAAAAAAATCCATAAAGGCTATCTACTATCATTGAAGTGTGGATTGATTCACAATTATTCGCACAGGTAATGAAATCTGTAAGTTATTGGGAGAGTGATAGGATAAACCCTTTGTTGCCATGTAAATTTGTTAGGTAAGAGGTAGTTATCTAATTCAGTGTGATTTAAATGTTAATGGGGTTATTAAAAAGCTACAAATAAAAAACCCACTTTTTTAAAAGAGGTTATAACATTCACAACACGTATCGTTAATTTTGTCTCTGTGTTTTACCTGTTCTAACAGTCTCAATTTTTTAGCTTTTACTGCTGATGAAAAAAATCAAGGCAGTCACTACTTATTATATTTTAAATTTCCCACAACTGTGTATAAGGGAAATAGGCACTCCTTATATACACTATTAAACCTTAGTCAAAAACACCATCGGGCCACCTAGTGTCGATTTTCAATCGACACTAGGTGGCTGGTTTTGTACACAATTTAATTGCTGCGTATTAAGTTGATAAGCTCTGATTATACTAGTGTTTGCAAGGGGATGGATTTACAAATAGGTAAAAAAATTAAGTTTACAGTGGAAGATGTTGATGGTGGAGCCATTATTAGTGTTTCACATGATCGGCGTTATTTAAAAGAAGTAGCATCAACCATTTATGAATTAACTAGTGAAGGTTTAACGAAAAAATAGGATAAGCAAAGAAAAAGTCGAATTCCTGTAGTGAAGGAATCGACTTTTTTTGCAAAAAAATTATGTAGAAAACATTGAAATAAATGATGTCTTATGATAAATTTATATGGCTAGACATTGTATAATTTATAGAACGCGCATTATCCCTATTTTAATTATACAATACATTCTATTCTTTCGTCAACAATTTTATGATTGGTTTTTAAAGGGGTGGTAGCTATGAAATCAGAAGGGGCACTACAATGGATTGGAGGAAAAAACTACTAAGCTCATTGACGAAGCAATAAGACTCTTAAGAAGCTTCATTAAGATGAGAGTTTGTAAATGAAAAAGAGAAAGAAAGTAGGACTGATACTACATGTCAGAGAAAACAATATCTGTTCAGACAAAACCGCCATACGGCATGATTGCCATTTTATTTATTGGGGCATTTGTTGCCATTTTGAATGAAACATTACTAAATATTGCTCTTCCAGCTATTATGGAAGAATTTGAGGTCAATGCCACTGCGGTACAATGGCTTTCAACAGGCTATATGCTAATTAACGGGATTTTAATACCCGCAAGTGCGTTCTTCATTCAACGCTTCACGGATAAAAGGTTATTTATAATTGCAATGGCCTTGTTTACTTTGGGAACATTTTTAGCTAGTATTGCACCCGCATTTGGCGTATTATTAGGGGCTCGTATGATTCAAGCTTCTGGATCTGCAATTATGATGCCATTATTAATGAATGTTATGTTAACTGCATTTCCAGTCGAAAAACGAGGGGCAGCAATGGGGATGTTTGGGCTGGTAATGATTACAGCTCCTGCGATTGGACCGACACTTTCTGGATGGTTAATCGAGCATTATAGCTGGAGAATGTTATTTGATTTGGTATTGCCAATTGCCATTTTAACCTTAATTTTTGCAGCCTTTAAATTAAAGAATGTTACACCACAACGTGCTATTAAGCTGGATGTACTATCTCTTATTTTATCCAGTATCGGGTTTGGTGGCTTGCTTTATGGCTTTAGCTCTGCAGGGGAAAAAGGATGGGATAATGTACTTGTCTACGGTACGATTATTATTGGTACACTTGCTTTAATTACCTTTATCCTTCGTCAGCTACGAATGGATGAGCCCATGCTTGAGTTTCGTATTTTCAAATATTCGATGTTCGCCTTATCCACAACCATTTCAATCGTAATTTCGGTTGCAATGTTCTCAGCCATGATCCTAATGCCGATTTATGTGCAAACTATTCGTGGGATTTCACCAATGGATTCTGGCCTGTTAATGCTTCCTGGCGCTATTGTCATGGGGATTATGTCGCCAATTACAGGTAAACTCTTTGATAAATACGGTGCAAGAACTTTGGCTGTCATTGGATTGATCATTACCATTGTCACAACTTATTACTTTAGCAAAATCGGTTTGCATACTGCTTATTCTACTCTTGTAGTGCTCTACACTTTACGTATGTTTGGGATGTCAATGGTTATGATGCCAGTAATGACAAACGGTTTAAATCAGTTACCAGCCCATAATAATCCACATGGAACAGCGATGAACAATACATTGCAGCAGGTATCTGGTGCTATAGGTTCTGCAGTATTAATTACCGTTATGAACAATATAACTACTGTAAAAGCAGAGGAATTAGCTGCTAAAGCAATGAACAATATGAGTGCCAATGCTGCTCAATCATCCGCACAGGCTACAGCTGAAGTACAACAACAAATTATGAATGAAGCCATGCTACATGGTATTAATTTCACCTTCTTTATTTCAACATTGATTACGGTGATTGCTCTTATTCTCGCTTTCTTTATTAAAAGAGTCAAACCTAATCAAGTGATAGATATGGAGATTCAGAGGGATGTTCAGGGGGAATAGATAATTTGTCAATCCACAAAGGGGAGATTGTAGTAAACCAATACAAGGTCCGCATTACTCCGTATAAACCTAAATACGCTGAACAAACGGTAGCTATGTGGCGAAATAGTAAGGAACAGGCTATTGGACAAAAAGAAATTCACAGTTTTGAAAATCACGTTTACTTTTTAAATCATCTATTACCTGAACAGTTTCAAATAGATTTAGCGTTAATGGATGAAAAGGTAGTCGGCGTAATTGTTTATAATAGAAGGGAAATAAACCAACTGTATATTCATATAGATTATCAAGGAATCGGTATAGGTCAAATATTATTAGATAAAGTAAAGACACAATCATGCGGTAGATTAACCTTATATACATTTGAGGTAAATGAAAATGCTCAACGATTTTATGAAAAACATGGTTTTAAAGTCATAGGTAAAGGACATGAAAATGAAGAGAATTTACCTGATATTCAATATGAATGGATTTCCCCTAAATAATGTATTCGAGTTCTTTAATACACAATAGTATAACGTAAGACATACGTAAAAAACGTTCATCTAAAAATGATGAACGTTTTTTTGAGTAGATGAATGATTATACATATAACTCAATAATTTGATCAGCAATATACTCCGAACTAAAATGAATTCCATCTTTGAGCCACCACATACATTCATGCGAAAACATTGCTAGTAGAAACACCAAATTCTACGGTTGAAGCTATTCGAACAATCGCCTCCATTTTAGGTTCAAGTGATGCCAATTATTTCATGACCATCTTAGCGATTATCGCATTTGTTTTAACACTATACGTTCCATCTAAAAAAGATGAAACAGTAAATATCAATATGGTGTAATTATTATTCTACTGAGATCGAGATGCCAAGTAGCTAATTGTTCAATGCAGCCATTATGCAGCAAATTTATAGGGTTTGATAAGAAAACAAATTTAGTAATTTATAAATCCATTGAAATCAGAATGCACGTTCGTTAAAATAGAAAAAGACAAAGGTGAAGGATTCGAAATATGTTTTTGGTTGATAAGGCTGCATTTGCGAGTAAAGACCCTAATGACTGGATTGGCTTCTCTACACACTGGAACAAAATACTTAATGATAAGGATATTATTAAGCAAACGATTATTGTCAAAAATAAGGTAGTTGGTATATTCCTTGTTTTGAGCAGTTTGGTCATCCAGAAGTTAGCTATTGGATTGGCAAGGAATATTGGGGACAAGGAATAAGTTTATTCTCACCCTTATTAAAATAAGAAGGCGCTAAGGATAATCATAAAAAAGGAAGTGCTAAAAGATGAATGTAGCAATGATTATGCAGGAGCTTGAAGCCCTAGGTAAGGAACGAACTAAAAAAATATACATGTCCAATGGGGCACATGAACCACTTTTTGGCGTAGCAACAGGCGCTATGAAGCCGATTGCAAAGAAAATAAAAATTGATCAAGCATTAGCAGAAGAACTTTATGCGACAGGCAATTACGATGCCATGTACCTCGCGGGTATTATTGCAGATTCAAATGCTATGACTCTGACAGATTATAATCGTTGGATAGATGCTGCATATTTTTATATGCTATCGGATTACGTGGTAGCTGTTACTTTAGCGGAAGCAGATATTGCACAAGAAGTTGCAGATCTATGGATTACTAGTGGGGAAGAGTTAAAAATGTCAGCTGGTTGGAGCTGCTACTGTTGGCTTTTAGGAAATCGCGCTGATGTTGAATTTTCAGAGAGTAAAATTGCCGGCATGCTTGAAATGGTAAAAAATACGATTCACCAAGCTCCGGAGCGAACGAAATCAGCTATGAATAATTTTCTATACACTGTTGGGATTTCATATGTGCCACTACATGGTATGGCACTTGAAATTGCGAAAGAAGTAGGGCCAGTCGAGCTCAAAAGAGACAAGAAAAAGAGCACTATTTTACACGCTTACGAAAGTATCCAGAAAGAAGTAGAAAAAGGGAGGTTAGGTTTCAAACGTAAATATGTAAGATGTTGAATAATGAAATCTCCATTTTTTCACTCTTAGTGGGATTTGTTGAATATTAAATAACCTAAACTTGCCATTTAATAGATCAACTTATATATCATAAAGAGATAAAACCTCTAAAAGAAATTTTCCTGAATCGAGTACTAAAAAAATGGCGTCTCCATCATACAGGAGTCGCCATTTTAAAAAGTTATTTAGTTAGTCGCTCGATAAAGGTATCTAATTGAACCAATGTTACATTATCGTTTACTCCAAATGTCCCGTCTCCCTTACCTACCGTAATTTTATTAGAGGAGAGAATGGCTACATAATTAGATGCCCAATGTGTACTGAGAACATCTGCGAATTCCTGTGCATTTCCTTGTTGTTTTAATTTAAATGCTTCCACTAAAACTTTTGACAATTGACCGCGTGTAATAGAGGAGCCTGGATTAAATTTTCCATTTTCATCACCAGTAAAGACACCAATTTTCTTTAATGCCCCAGCAGCACCTGCATATTTAGATGATGGTTTAACATCAGGGAAACTTGAGTTTGTATCACTTGTATCTAAATGTAATATCTCAGCAAGTCGAAGAGCAACCTCTCCACGTGACGCATAAATGCTAAAATCTATTTCTGCGTTTTTTACTTCGCCAATTTCATTTTCAGAGAAGTTTGCAATACGTTTTGCCCCTATGTAACGAGATCCCCAGTAGTATGGGTCATTAATTTTATCTATTTTAACCCCAGAGCTAGTAGTAGCAGAAATAAAATTGCTATCACCTATGTATATTCCAACATGTGAAACACCGTCTCCTGATGTATTAAAAAATACAAGATCCCCCGTCTGTAAATGGTCTTTAGATATAGAAGAACCTTGTTGATACTGAGCTTTTGAAGTACGCTCTAATGAAATTCCTAACTTAGCAAAAACTAATTGTGTATATGCCGAGCAGTCAACGCCTGTCTTAATATCTGTACCTCCATATTTATACGGGATGCCAATATATGATTTTGCTGTATTTGATAAATCTGTTATTGTCGCTGCTTTAGCATCATTTATACCCATTCCTGTGAAGAGTGCAAAGGATGCAAAAATTGGTAGTAACCATTTTTTCTTCAATTAAACTTACTCCTTTCAAATAGCTTTCGCCTTTGACTAGAGTAAGAATAGCATGAAAAATATAAGCGTGATTTTTCATTAATATTACTAATTATTTCTTCTCAGTAAAATTGAAACCTTAATTTTATCTGTGTAAAATATCTGCAACAAACATGGGTGAATTTACTAATAATATATGAAATAATTAGATATGCAGGGATATATGTCTTATTTATTATATTTTCTCCAACTTTGAATCTATAAGTTTCATATATCTTTACAATTATTTTTGAGAAGTGGTCAGGGGGGAGAAGCCTACTCAAAAAGAGATGTAGAAGAAATTAAAAAGGGGTTTGAGCTTTAATCTGTATATTGAGAAGTCTCATTCATGGGGGGAAAATCCATTCCAAAGTTCTATTTCTGCCTCTATTGTGTATACATATAAAAGATTAGTAGAATGGAGGACTATTCATGCAGTTTTATTATGGAAATCAGATGCCATTACGTGTTCTTGATGAAGCCGAATTTTGGAAACACCAAGAAGAAGAACATACTGTTGTTATCAGAGAACTTGTAAAAGATCTAGAGCAAGAATATGTAGAGGCATTAAAGGAGTGGGAAAAAGCATTTGCCCAGACACATCAGCAAGTAGTTAGATATATTGAGACCGTTAATCGTTCTCAGGGGCAGGTTTCTCAAACTCTTTTCCAGAATATTTTGCAGCTTACTTCTTTTTGCCTTCAACAGAGTGAACAATTTATTAATTTCTGTCGTTCTCTTATAGATGAAAGTAAGCCGATTAGCACCAATTCAACAGCTAAAGTTGTTTTAAATCATATAATTGTTGAATCAGAGTATTTTATTGGGATTGCTCAAACAATTTTATATCAACAAATGTAAAAATAATCAGATTAATATAGCTTTGGTCATTCAACAAGATATACTATTATATTGTTAAATCAAGGGATACCAGCGAAATTAACACTATCCGCAATATCGATAAATACCACCAAAACGAATACCCCCATCCTGTTGTGGATGGGGGTAAAATAAATTCCCTTTTGTTATATCTGTGTCATTTGACAGTAGATTCAAGATTTCCTAAATGTTCATTAAATGTGAAAAGATAAGAGCAACTGGATTGCCCAATCGAAAAAAAGAGGTTGATCTGAAGGATACGACAATGCTGAAAGATAACTTTTTATGGATTTATCCACCATTAGAACACGATAATTTGATTAAAGTTTATGAAAATCTAGCAGGTTAATTTTTGATATCCTGAAGAACAGTACCCTTCCTCCAATGCAGCTTCCGTAATGTTTCGTAATTGACTAAAACCGTTCCTACAATAATCGTCAAGGTTCCTATACCAGTTAACCAAGAAATATATTCATGATAGAACGTAACACCTAGCATAACGGCAATTAAAGGTGAAATATACAGCCATGTAGAAGGAAAAACAGGATTTGTCCGTGAGACGAGCCAATAATAAATACTATGGCCGATCATTGAACCAACAATCGTTAAATAAAGAAAAGAGCCAATGGAAGCTGGACTTAAAAGATAATCAAGCTGAATGCTCTCAGTAAAAAATGACAAAATGATTAATAGAATCCCACCATGCATCATTTGCGCTGCATTTAAAGCTATCGGTGATGTCGCTTCAAATTTTCGGATGACATGCTTCGTATAAATCGTTCCAGATGCATAAAAAGCTTCACCCAGTATAATAGCGAAACAACCAATCATCCAGAAGGGGCTAATCTCAATTGAAAAGCTAGGTAAGATCAAGAGGGTGACACCAATGACTCCCACGACACAACCAATGAATGAATTCCGAATTCCTTTTTGCTTCAAGATGAATGTCTGAATAATGATGATCATCATTGGACCTGTAGCAGATAAGACCGCTGCAATCCCTGATGTTACATACTGTTCTGCCCAGTATAATGCGGCAAACGTCCCGAAGGTTAAACCTACTCCTGTAAAAAACATCTCTTTCCGAAATAATAACCTTATTGTCGTTTTCTTTCTCCACACCATAAAACTAAATAGCAGCAAACCAGCAATGAAAAAACGAAGTCCAGCTGATAAAAATGGAGGCACGCCTGCATCAACACCAATTTTTATCGCTAAAAATGTCGTTCCAAAAATCAAACACATAAAGAAATAATTAATAATAACCATATAAAACTCCTCCTCTTTTTCTATCATAAAAGACAGAGGATAGAACAGATTGAAAAAGATAGAACAGATTAGCTTGGGACGTGGTACAATCGTTTTGAAAAGGAGGAATCGATGTGAGGAAAGCAATTAGAAATGAAGACTATCTTTTTAAGAAAGTATACGATTATGTGCTTCACAGAATAGAACGAAAAGAATGGAAAGAGCATGAAAAGATTCCCTCCGTACGGCAATTAGCATGTGAAATGAATGTTCATCGATTAACCATCTTAAAGGCATATCAATTACTGAAACAGCATGACAAAGTTTATGTAAAAGATAAAGCAGGCTATTTTGTACAATCAAATGGGAAGAAAAATCTTGAGTACCTAAACCTAGACAATCCAATTGTTTCTGCCTATGTACAAAAAAATCATTTATCTGAAATCCATCAAACTCCTGTTTCCTATCAGTTTTCTCAGGCATTAATTGATCCCAATCTTTTGCCAAATCATTATTTTTCAGAATATGTGAAGAACGTGTTTGACCTTTATCCAAAAGTACTTGCAACCTACTCTACGGTGCAAGGTGATTTGGAGTTACGTGAAACACTTGCTCAATATTTTATCAATCAATATAAAACTCACATTCATGCAGATAATCTGTTAATCACCTCAGGCTCACAGCAAGCGATACACTTAATCGCGCAAACTTTTATTAAGCCAGGAGACGTCGTTTTATTTGAACGTCCAAGCTACAGTGCTGCAATTGATATTTTTAGAGCGCAGGGAGCACAGATTGTAACGGTTGATATTCATCCAGACGGGTACGATTTAGAGCAAGTTGAATACTATATTAAACAATATAAACCACTGCTATTTTATCTTAACTCAACATTCCATAACCCGACTGGTTATACTGTTTCCATCGAGCAGCGCAAAAAATTAGTAGAATTAGCTGAACAATATCGTTTTTTAATCATTGAGGA